>NZ_JROX01000400.1:0-1290 GCF_000800955.1 Kocuria sp. ZOR0020 | reverse complement strand
TGAGTTTACCGAATACCGTAGCATTCCCTTATCTTACTATGTTTTTCAATGATGATGAAATGCACGAAATTACACTTAAAAAGATTGATAGCGTAGGAAACAACGGAGAAGCGTTTGACTTATTAGATGAGATATTATCGAACTTAGAGCCAAGCAAGGAGTATCTATATAAGCAACGATTAAAGCGTAGAATGCAAAGAGAGGTAATAAAATGATTTTACATAAGTACACGCGTAAGATTAATAGTTCAAAATATCCACGGTCAACAGCTCGAAAAATTGCTAATGGCTTGAACAAAAAAGACTGCTTCAATAATTATCTAATAAGTTTCGAGCTTGGTTCTAAAAGGTATATTATTGAAAAATTTGAAATTAAAGGAATGAAATAAATGGAATGCAAACACAAATGGGTAACAGTAGGTTGGTGCGCTGATGGTTGCGGTTGTTGTGGTAATTTAAGTGCAGTTTGTACAATATGTGAAGAAACTATAAATGACTACTTAAGTTATTGGGAAATAGAAAAGCTTGAATTAGATGAAGATGAGGACGACGAATAAATGAAACGTTACTACGTAGAAGAGAACGACGAAGGCAAAGAAATTAAACGTAAACTTACAACTTTTGATAATGATGATTTAACACAGTTTTCAGATGATGAACTAGAAACATTATACTATGAATCATCAGCGCAGTTTTTGGCTAAAGCGTTGCACTTTATAAAGATTGAGAATGAACTATTTTCAAGAAAGAGTGTAACTGTAAGTGATGAATTTCTAGAACAAACTGGAAAAAACATTTTTGAAGCCATTAAGCAGGTAAGCAATTGAACCATGGAACAGGAGGTAAGAATTTGAATGATGTATTTATGCAAAAGAAACAAGTAAACAATGAAATAGCAGTAAATTCATATAACCAATTATTAGGCTGGATATTTTTATAAATGGTTGAAATTTTAAAACACTACACAAACAAAGCAAATTCAGCGGTCAATCCAGAACACTGCGGTAAAATGATAGCTAAAATATTGAACGAGCAAGACCCACTGAACCAATACCAATGCGAGTATAGCCATAATGCAAAAATGTGGCTAGTGACTAAGTACGAAATTTATAAAGGAGAATAACTATATTTATTTTAACAGACGACATGCTTAAAAGTATAGCATTGATTCAGAAAGCTCATAAAAAGGCAGACAAGGGCTTTAATGATATTGTAGCACAATTATATCAACAAGAGTTTAAAACACAAGAGAAAGCAAAATATGAGCATATAAAGCAAGCTAAGGAGAAAG
>NZ_JROX01000399.1:0-271 GCF_000800955.1 Kocuria sp. ZOR0020 | reverse complement strand
AGGAAGGCGAACACGGTGAGCCCCACAAAAGCCGCAGTGATCAGCCAGCCGGTGATCATCCCGGGCAGCACGATGTCTGGGACGCGGAACAGATCGCCATCGTGGCTGATGCGGAAGGTCACCGCCTGGGACGGTGCGTTGAAGGCAAAGACGATCAAGGACACCAGTGCCAGAACACCAAAGCCCAGCGGGGCGCGGCGAGCGCTGGCCGGAAGTGCTTTGGGATCCACGGGCTCCTGATGGGCGTCCGGAAGTTCGGATATCGGCGGCT
>NZ_JROX01000398.1:0-312 GCF_000800955.1 Kocuria sp. ZOR0020 | reverse complement strand
AATACAGTAAAGTCCTCTATCATCTCTGGAAAAAGAAAAATAGACAGTCCTTCTATTCGTGGAAAATGGATGAAACTTATATCAAAATCAAAGGTCGTTGGCATTATCTCTATCGTGCAATTGATGCGGATGGATTGACTTTAGACATCTGGCTACGCAAGAAACGGGATACTCAAGCTGCTTATGCGTTCTTGAAACGACTACATAAACAGTTTGGTCAACCAAGAGTAATTGTCACGGATAAAGCGCCCTCTATTGGTTCTGCATTTAGAAAGTTACAGAGTAACGGTTTATATACTAAGACAGAGCATC
>NZ_JROX01000397.1:0-283 GCF_000800955.1 Kocuria sp. ZOR0020 | reverse complement strand
TGAGGTCGATGATCACGGTGACGTACTTGTCGCCGCGGCGGGTGTGCCTCCAGACGTGCTCATCGACGCCGACGACCTTCACCCCGTCGAACCTGTGCTCGTCGTCGATCAGGACGCGCTTGCCCTCGGCCAGCACGGCGAGGTTGGCGGTGTTCCACGCGACCCCGAGCCCCTCGGCGACGCGGGCGACGGTGAGGTGCTGGACCACGATGCCCTCTAGTGCCCAGCGCAGCCCGCGGCGCGACAGCTTCGCCCGTGGTTCGGCCGCCAGGCTGGTGTCCTG
>NZ_JROX01000396.1:0-1121 GCF_000800955.1 Kocuria sp. ZOR0020 | reverse complement strand
TGTAAGAGGGCGTGACGTTGTTGACACGGTCCGGGGTGCGTGAGGCCGGGGGCTGGTCGCCGCAGGCGGTATGGGGTCGGTGGTAATTATAGTGATTGACCCAGACCGCCACCGCGGTGCGTCGGGCGTGTTCGCTGGTGTAGGTACGGGTATAGAGCACCTCATCGACCAGTAGCCGGTTGTAGCGTTCGACCTTCCCGTTATGCCGCGGCGTGTAGGCACGGATCCGCTGGTGGCGGGAGGCCAGGGCTTTCACGGTGCGGGTGAAGTCCCGGGCTCGGTAGTTGGCCCCGTTATCCGTCACGACCCGGTGGATCCTGTGGATCCCGTGGGCGGCGAAGAAGGTTCTGGCCCGGGCGAAGAACCCGATCGTGGTCACCGCTTTCTCGTCGTCGAGGGCTTCGGTGTAGGCCAGACGGGAGAAGCCGTCCACGGCAGAGTGCAGGTAGGTGTAGCCGACCCTCGCCCCCGGCCCGCGCTTGGACTTCAACGCCTGGGCGCTACCGCGGCCGTGGGTCCGCCAGCCGCCACCGTCGGGGATCTTGCCGACCTTCTTCACATCCAGGTGGACCATATGCCCGGGCCACGCAGCGCGGATCCGCGCCGAGGCCCTGCGGGCGTTCTCGCCGGCCGGGGTCAGATCACGCAGCCGGGAGATACCGAGTCGGTGCAGCCACCGGCCCACGGTGGGCAGGTGCAACTGGTGGCCGAGCCCGAGCAGGTGGTGGTGGATACGCCGGGCCGACCACTTCCGCTCCCGGCGCAGGGACTCGATCAGTTCCACGACCGGCGCCGGGGTGCGCTGCTGGCTGCGCCGCGGAATCGAGGGGCGGTCAACCAGACCTGCCTCGCCGGCCGCGAGGTAGCGGGCCACCCAGGTGGCCACCGTGGGCCGGCTGACGCGGAACTCGGCGGCCACGTGGGCCTTGGGGATCCCGTCCTCGATGTGGCGCAATACCATGCGCAGCCGGCCGGTCGGTGTCAGGGGTGCGTTAACGTGGGTCATGAACGGGCTCTTTCGTGCGGATCTTTGTGTAGGAACCTCCATCCTGTGGCGAGGAGCCCGTTCCTCATCTCACCAACGCACCCGTGACAAGAACCTCATGCCCCACAACACCTAG
>NZ_JROX01000395.1:0-210 GCF_000800955.1 Kocuria sp. ZOR0020 | reverse complement strand
GTCATGTCATTTCTAAACTCTCAAATGAATCAAATCGTTTTCCGTAATAAACTTCTTGTTTTAGTATACCAAAAAAGTTCTCCACGACAGAATTGTCATGACAGTTACCTTTGCGACTCATAGATTGATAAATATTGTGCTCTTGGAGCTTTTGACGATAATACGGTGTCTGATAAGCCCAACCTTGGTCTGAATGGAAAGTACGCCGAT
>NZ_JROX01000394.1:0-1390 GCF_000800955.1 Kocuria sp. ZOR0020 | reverse complement strand
AGTGCAACACCGGATTGATTGGTGGTGTTGTTCATGGGTGCTGCTGTGGTGGCGTTGGCCAGGCGGGTTCGGGTGTTGGAAGAGGTTTTGGAGGGTGTCCCGGTTGAGGTGCTAGCAGCCAGAGAAGGAGTCCGGGCCCGCTCGGTCCGGCGGTGGATAGAGAACGCGGGTCTGATGGTGGCCTGGGGCAAGATCGTGGCCATGCCCGTTGACACCACTGATACTGCACCTGAGACCCTGACCACCTGCGAGGTGCTCGCCGAAGCAACACGCATCCTCACCCGTGCCCAGCATGAACCCGGCACTCACACACCGGGTGATCACACGATGGCTTCACGCCCTGGGAAGCGGGTATCAGGTCATGGGCGGAGGTTATCCGTCACGGACCGGGCGATCATCCAGATTGGGATCACATCCGGGTTCTCTGCCCGGCGTATCTCCCAGATCATCGGGTGCGCTCCTTCCACAGTCACCCGTGAGATCAAGGCCCACACCCATCACTGGCGTAACCACCGGGTGTACTCAGCCACCGTGGCCACCGCTACCGCTGTGATCAACCGTCGTCGTCCCAAACCCCGCAAGCTCGACACCGCCGGCAACACGGAGCTGCGTGCCCAGGTGGTGGCCTTGCTTGCCGATAAGCACTCCCCGCAGGAAGTGACCGGACGGTTGAAGGTGTTGTTCCCGGACAATGAGGCCATGCGCATCAGCCACGAAACGATCTATCAAGCGCTCTACGTACAAACCAAAGGCGGGTTACGACACGAACTGGCCGTGGAGAAAGCCCTGCGTTCCGGGCGTAGAACCCGTAAACCGGCCTCGAAGCTACCAGCTGCCTCGAACCGGTCCTGGATTGGTGATGCCCGGATCACTCACCGCCCGGCCGAGGCCGAGGACCGGGCGGTACCCGGGCACTGGGAAGGCGACCTGGTGGTCGGCCCGGGTAATTCCGGGATCATCACCCTGGTCGAGCGCAGCACCCGATTCGTGATGTTGGGCAAACTTCCCGGGGTGCGTGATTCGGCCACGGTCACCACCGTGTTGCAGTCAATGATCCAGGGTCTCCCAGCAGCCTTGACTCGCTCGATCACCTGGGACCAGGGCCCGGAGATGGCTGCCCACGCCCGGTTCACCGTGGCCACCCAGGTACCGGTGTTCATGTGTGACCCGCATTCGCCCTGGCAGCGGGGCACGAACGAGAACACCAACGGGTTACTGCGGGTGGATTACTACCCCAAGGGCACCAACTTCAACGACATCAGTGATGAGGATCTTCAGGCCACGGCTGATCAACTCAACCGACGAGCCCGAGCGACTTTGGGATTCCATACCCCGGCTGAGAAACTCAACGAGTTCCTCACACGTGTTGCACTCACCCCCTGAAACCGCA
>NZ_JROX01000393.1:0-368 GCF_000800955.1 Kocuria sp. ZOR0020 | reverse complement strand
GCTGACGGCGCGGCGGTGTCGGGATAGAAGTCGAGGTCTCCCGAGGATGGAAGTTCTCACACTGCCCATCCGGAAGACCTCGACGTGCACGACGCTACCTTCACTCGCCTTGACCTGACCACGTTCTGCCGACTGGATGAGCTCGGTCTCGAAGCCGTTGGGCAACGGCTCGAGCCCGACCGCGCGGTGATCGCTTGCCGCGTCGTCGAGCTCGACCAGTGGTGCCGTCGCTGCGGCTGCGAAGGGGTTCCGCGGGACACGGTGGTCCGGCGGCTTGCGCATGAACCGCTCGGGTGGCGACCCACGACCCTGGAGGTCGTCGTGCGTCGCTACCGCTGCACCGACTGCTGCCATGTATGGCGACAGGA
>NZ_JROX01000043.1:0-26682 GCF_000800955.1 Kocuria sp. ZOR0020 | reverse complement strand
GCCGGTGGTCGTGACGGTTGGGACCGTGACGACGTGGTGCGAGGTCAGGCAGAGGCCACGCACCGGGGTCCGACGGGGCGCGCGACCTGGGAGAGGGTCGCGCGCCCCCGGGCTTCCCACGTGTCCCAGGGACTCCCCAGGCAACTGCTCCCTGAAGTTGCCAACAAAGGCTGGGCTTCCCAGAACACCTCCTCACTAGCGTGAATGCTGTGCAGTCGCAGCGCGGCGGGATTCAGACCGCCGAGTTGCGGCGCGATGGCAGCTGGTCCGCAGTCAGCGGTACAGGCCGTCGCGTGCCAGAGGAAGGTGAGGTTGGTTCTCATGTCCAGGACATCCATGGTGTCGCGTTTGACCGCTGAATGTTTGGGAACGTTTGCGCTGGTTTCCATCGGGTGCGGGGCGGCCGTCACGGCTGCTGCTTTCCTGACGCCCACGAAGGTGAACATCGGTATCGGCCTGTTCGGCGTGGCTGCGGCCTTCGGTGCCACGGTCACGGCCATGGCCTACGCTGTCGGCCACATCTCCGGCGGACATTTCAACCCGGCGGTCACCCTGGGGGCGGCCTTGGCCGGGCGCATCGAGTGGAGCGCGGTTCTGCCGTACTGGGTGGCGCAGTTGGTGGGTGGCTCATTGGGCGGCGTGGTGCTCTACGTGATTGCCAGCGGCCAGAGTGGCTTTTCGGCTGTGGAGTCAGGTTTTGCCACCAACGGGTTTGGTGCGCTCTCCCCGGGTGGTTACGGGCTGTTCTCCGTGTTCTTGGTGGAAGTGGTGGTCACCTGCTTGTTCCTGTTGGTCATTCTGGGCTCCACTGACGATCGCGCCCCGGAGGGGTTTGCTCCCGTGGCCATCGGTGTTGGGTTGACCGTGCTGATCATGGCTTCCGTCACGGTTTCCAACGCCTCCTTGAGTCCGGCAAGGTCCTTGGCTGTGACCTGGTTCGTCCCTGATGCGCTGGGACAGGTGTGGGTGTTCTTCCTGGCGCCCCTGGCGGGCGCTGCCATCGCGGGCGTCTTGTACAAGGTGGCGTTCCCCAACACCTCTGAGGAGGTGTTGGAACGGGAGGAAGCCTGACCTCTCCAGTTCTACGCATTCTGGGCCGTCATCAAGCGCTGATGACGGCCCAGAATGCGTAGAACTCACCGCCGGGATGCCACTGCAGCGCGAACCAGGGAAACCAGACGGGGTTCCAGCTCTCCTGGTCGAGTGAAGATGTCGGCAGCGGTCACCCTGATCTCGATCCACCCCGCGGCTTCGGTGACCCGCAACCGCTCGATGTCCCGCACGCGTTGGCCAGGTGAATCATGGTGCGGGCCCTCCACTTGGATCGATATCCGGAGTTCAACGTTGCCGAGGTCGGGGTGAACGGGGCGCATGCCGGGGACTCGGATTTCCAGGTCATGGACGAACAGCGGGAACCCGGCTTTTGCCAACGCTAGTCGGGCATGAGTCTCCAGTGCTGAGTCAGCGCCCACGCTCACCCGCTTGAGAGCTTCCCAAAGGCGGGACAGTCCACGCCGGGGTGAGAGCCTCTCCAGATCGGAAACGAGGTCGTTAAAGTTCCTGGTGGGCGGGTTGCCGCGGTTGAACCCCTTGGAGTGCTGTGTGACCACACCGTCCAGCAATGCCACCAGAGCATCGTCGGAAAGGGCGAGGCCACCAGCAGTGCTCCGCTGATCCGCCAATTGGACGGCAGTCAAGGCCGGGCCAGTGACCAGCACTCCGCCGATCGACCACCGGTCGGCTTGGGCTACTTCCGCTTTGTGCCCGATGACCCCGGTCATGCGCGGAGGACACAGCCCGTCCCAGCGGGTGATGTGCAGGCCGGGGGACTGCCACACGGCTCCGGGCAGGGGGAGACCCAGCAGAAGCGCCGAACTGGTGTGACTGACCACAGTGGTTGGGTGCCTCATCTGAAGGGCAGCCATCACCTGATGCGTACGCTTTTTGGGGTGCTCGGGCAGCTCGTGGTCGCTTGTGGCCCACACGCCGGTGAGGATCGACCGGTAGGCGGGTCCACGTAGTTGGCGGTAGCTCACACCGGCTTGCAACGCCTGTTCCGTGGTGAAACAGCGTCCCTGCAGACACGCAGGGGGTATGTGGCGTCGGGCTGGCATACTCTGAGTCAACGCCCGAATCACCACCGGGTGGGTGGAAAATTTTGAGTTGTGGACAACTGGCCGAGTTCTACGCAATGTGGGACGCCATCAGCGCGTGATGGCGTCCCACATTGCGTAGAAATCGCGAAAGCTCGGGTGAGCTCAGCCCTCCAACAGCTCCTCGATCGGTTCGCGCAGTTCATCCGGGGTGGTGGCGGGTTCGTAGCGGGCCACCACGGTGCCGGACTGGTCCACCAGGAACTTGGTGAAGTTCCAGTCGATCTGTGCGCCATTGGGTCCAGGCTTCTCCGACTTGAGCCACTCCCACACCGGATGGGTGTGCAGCCCGTTCACATCGGTCTTCTTGTAGATGGGGAACTCCACGCCGTACTGGGTGCGACAGAACTCCTGGATCTCCTGGCCCTCACCGGGTTCCTGCTCGCCGAACTGGTTGCAGGGGAAGCCCAGGACGGTGAATCCGCGGTCCTTGTAGTCCGCGTAGAGCTTTTCCAGGCCGTCGTACTGCGGGGTGTAGCCGCATTCGCTGGCGGTGTTGACAATCAGCACCACCTGCCCGGCCAGGCGGTCGAACACGTCCTGGGAGCCTGAAATGGTGTCTGCGGTGAAGTCGTGGAGCTTGGTCATCAGTACCTTTCAGATGCCACGTGAACCGTGACACCGCTTGTCAGCCAGCAAATATATTCAGGGACAAGTCTGGCTCACGGAACCCGGCGACCGTGAGCCAGATCGCACTCAGCCGAAAAGGATGACATCCAGACGCCGTGGACCGTGCACGCCTTCCACGCGCTCCAGCTCGATGTCAGAGGTGGCCGAAGGTCCGGAGATCATGGTGATCGGCCGCTGGTGGTCCATCCGTTCAAAGGCTTCCGGAATGAGTTCCACCACCGTGTCCAGCGGAACCACGCACACGTGGTGGTCCGGGACCAGACTCAAGGCCCGCCGCCCTTCATCTGCCGCCCCGTTGAGGAAAATCGTGCCGGTTTCCGCGCAGGAGACGGTGGATGAGGTCAACACGGCCCCCAGCGCATCGAGTTCACGTGCGCCCAGGGGGGCGCCGTCGTCGTTGTGGTCGCGGACGGTGGACAGGCCCTCTGGAAGCCAGGAGGAGTCCAGACCGTCGGGGAGGATGGTCACCGAATCGGCCAGCAGCTCGGCGATGCGCCCGGGTAGGGAGCTCGCGTCCTCCCGGTAGACGTTGGCCTTGTAGTCCACCAGTCGGTCCTCCAGCATGTCCACCACCTCGGCGTGCCCCAGGGAGGAACTGCGCCGGTAGGCGCGCGGGGTCTGCGGGGCCACGGGTTGGTCCCGCAGGGCGTAGTTGATCCTGGAGAGGATGGTGGCCTTGGCCTCTGACTGGCTCATGCGTTCTGCTCTCCTTCACGTTCGCCGGTGCTGGTGGCGGGGCTGTCCTTGGTGGTGGCGCCTTCGGCCTGGTCGCGTTCGGCGCGCAGCTTGGCAACGGCCTGAGCTTCCGCACCCCATGCAGCGTGTTGGTGGATTTCACCCGCCAAAGACGACGCCGGGACCTCACCTCCCGCACTCACTGCCAGTTGGGTGTCACCCAGGTCTTCGGCCACCCGTTGCTGCGTGTTCTCACCGTTGTTCTTCCACCAGTTGCGGAAGGACTGGTTGGGTGGCACGGGGATGTCGCGTTCCTGGGTCCAACCGCCCACCATGCCGGGCAGCCACTTGGCGCCGCCGAACGGCTTGAGCGCGCCACGGCCCAGTGGCAGGGCGCGTTCGGCAAGCCCCATCCGGGTGCCGGAGGACATGACGGTGCCTGCGGCCTTCATGAGCAGGTCCATCTCGGATGGGACCTTCTTCTTCTTGGCTTCGGCCGGGTGCCCTGCCGGCTCTGGCGTGACACCGGCAGCTTCGGCCTCCGCCTGCCGCGCTTCGATCACCGTGGAGCGCTGCTGGGTGGCGGCCTGGTCCCGCTGGCCGTGCTTGGTGCGGATGTCCTCATCGCGCAGGTGCACCAGGATGGAGGGGATGTCGATCTTGTCCGGGCAGACCTCGTAGCACCGCCCGCACAGGGAGGAGGCATACGGCAGGGAGTTGTTCTGTTCGGCGGCCACACCGGTCAGCTGGGGGGAGAGGATCGCGCCGATCGGGCCGGGATAGGTGGAGCCGTAGGCGTGACCACCGGCGTGCTCGTAGACCGGGCACACGTTCAGGCAGGCAGAACACCGGATGCAGTGCAGCGCGGAGCGTCCTGCGGGATCGCCCAGAACAGCCGAACGCCCGTTGTCCAGCAGGATCAGGTGGAATTCCTCCGGGCCGTCCCCCTCTGTCACACCGGTCCACATGGAGGTGTAGGGGTTCATGCGCTCGCCGGTGGAGGAGCGGGGCAGCAGCTGGGTGAAAACCTCAAGATCGGAGAACCGTGGCAACAGCTTTTCCACTCCCATGACCGTGATGAGGGTCTTGGGCAGGGTCAGGCACATGCGCCCGTTGCCTTCGGACTCCACCACGGTGAGGGTCCCGGTTTCTGCGACGCCAAAGTTGGCGCCGGAGATGGCAACGGTGGTGTCCAGGAACTTCTCCCGCAAATAGCTGCGGGCAGCCTCGGCCAGGACGGCGGGTTCGTTGGTCAGTTCCTTGCCGGTTCCGGGCATACGGCGGGAGAAGATCTCCCGGATCTCGTCCCGGTTCTTGTGAATGGCCGGCACCAGGATGTGGGAGGGCTTGTCCTCGCCCAGTTGAACAATCAGTTCCGCAAGGTCGGTTTCGTGGGCCTTGATGCCCTGGCCCTCCAGGTGCTCGTTGAGCCCGATCTCCTGGGTGGCCATGGACTTGACCTTGATGACCTCTTCCACGCCCTTGGCGCGGACCAGATCGGTCACAATCCGGTTGGCCTCGGCTGCATCCCTGGCCCAATGCACCACACCACCGCGGGCGGTCACGTTGGCTTCGAACTGTTCCAGCAGTTCAGGCAGCCGTGCGCCCACCTCTTGTTTGATGGCGGAGCCGGCGTCACGCAGGTCCTGCCAGTCCGGCAGTTCACCCACCACACGGGCTCGTTTGCCGCGAATGGTGTGGGTGGCGTGTCCGATGTTGGCGCGCATCTGCGTGTTCTTCAGTTCCGCGCGTGCGTGCTCCGGGAAGGGGGTTTCCTCGTACAGGTTCCCGGATCCGTAGGCAATGCGGGTCCCGGGCATGCCCAGATCAACAGTGGTCATCGTGCGCCTCCTGCAGAAGGGGTGACGGTTGCGTGTACGCGGGGGATGGACAGATCGGCGATTTCATCCAGTTCCAGCGGGTTGGCTCGCGTGGAGGCCAGGATCTCTGCCAGATGGATGGTCCGCACCTGGGAACCACGACGACGCGCCGCCCCGCTCATGTGCAACTGGCAGGAGGAGTCACCGCCGGCGCACAGGCCTGTGCCGGTGGATTCGATGTTCTTGATCTTGGCATCCACCATGGCCCCGGAGACGTCGGGGTTCTTGAAGGAGAACGTCCCGCCGAATCCGCAGCACTCCTGAGCATCCGGCAGTTCCACCAGCTCCAATCCGTCCACGCTCTCCAGCAGTCGGGTGGGGCGGTCGCCCAGGCCCAGCAGGCGCAGTCCGTGGCAGGACGGGTGATAGGTGATCCGGTGGGGGAAGTGGGAGCCCAACTGCTCGGCGGCGTTGTCCACGCCCAGCACGTCCACCAGCAATTCGGAGAGTTCGTAGGTGCGGGCTGCAACCTCTTCGGCACCCCGGGCAAGGTCCTCGTCCCCACAGGCCCGGGCCACCATGGGCTGCTGGTGGCCCAGGGAGGCCACACAGGAACCGGATGGGGCCACGGCGACGTCGTAATCGGCGCTGGTGAAAGCTTCCACGTGGTTGCGCACCACGGGCAACGCCCCTTCTATGTAGCCGCTGTTGACGTGCATCTGTGAGCAGCACCCCTGGCCGGCCGGGAAGACCACCTCATGCCCCAGGCGCTCCAGGACGCGCACAGTGGCCAAGGCCACCTTGGGATACATGGCGTCCACGATGCACGTGGCGAACAAGGCGATTCTCATGGATCCTCCGCTGGTTTTGTGACTCAGGTCATGTACAGTTTCCCACGACCTCATGTGCTCCGACCATACTCGTTCGTGATCCACATCGCATATCGGACTGTCCTCGCGAGTCTCCTCGAGCTCAGTCCGCCTCACCGCAGGAGTCGTACGTGAACACCTACACCGCTCAGGTCGACGCGGTTGCCGGGAGCCTGGGACTCTCGGCACTGGTCGGCATCGTGCCGCTGGTGGCCTTCTTCATTGCGCTCGTGGGACTCAAGCGCAGCGCTTGGGTCTCCGGTCTGATCGCACTCACCACGGCGATCGTCGTCGCTGTCCTGGCCTTCGGGATGCCCGTGGACCTGGCGCTGCTCTCCGCAACCCAAGGTGCTGTTTTCGGTTTGTTCCCCATTGTGTGGATCGTGGTCATGGCGCTGTGGTTCTACCAGGTGACCGTGGCCGCCGGGCGCTTCGAGGACATGCGTTCCATCTTCGACACCATCGGCGGCGGTGACGTCCGCATCCAGGCCATCCTGATCGCCTTCTGCTTCGGCGGTCTGCTGGAGGCCCTGGCCGGATTCGGTGCGCCCGTGGCCATCACGGCCACCATGATCCTGGCCATCGGCCTCAAGCCGCTGAAGACCGCCGTGGTGGTGCTGATTGCCAACACCGCACCCGTGGCCTTTGGTGCCGTGGCAACCCCCATCACGACGGCGGGCAAGCTCACCGGTCTGGATCCCGCGCACATCGGTGCGGTGGTGGGCCACCAGGCTCCGCTGTTCGCCTTTGTGGTGCCCTTCCTCCTGCTGGTGTTGATCGACGGCGTCAAAGGCCTCAAGCAGGCATGGCCTGCTGCGCTGGTGATCGGTCTGTGCTTTGCCGTGGCCCAGTGGTGGTGCGCCACGTACTTCGCCTATGAGCTCACGGATGTTGTGGCAGCCATCGCCGGTGTGACAGGTGCTGTGATCCTGCTGCGGTTCTGGAAGCCGCGTGGTGCTGCGGAGGCCAAGCAGCGGTTGGGCATTGAAGAGGTGGAGACCGTCACGGATCTGACCCCGGCCCGGGTGTGGATGGCCATGCTGCCTTACGTCCTGGTGGTTGGGGTCTTCGGGATCGCCAAGCTCTGGACCCTGGGCGTCAACGTGCCGCAGTGGTTGGCCAGCACGGATGTTCGTGTCCCGTGGCCGGGGCTGGACGGCCGCCTGCTCAGCGCTGCCACCGGGGAGCCCATCACCGGCACGGTCTACAACTTCACCTGGCTGTCCTCCCCGGGCACCTTGCTGCTGATCACCGGTTTGTTGGTCACCGTGATCTACACCGTGTTCAACGGCAACGGACGCTTCCACATGACCATCGCCAAGGGCTTGCATGAAATCTGGGCCTGCATGTACAAGATGCGTTTCTCCGCCCTGACCATCATGTTGGTGCTGGCCCTGGCCTACGTCATGAACTTCTCCGGTCAGACCCTGGCCATTGGCAGTTTCGTGGCCGGACTGGGTGCGGCCTTCGCCTTCTTCTCCCCGGTGCTCGGTTGGGTGGGAACCGCTGTGACGGGTTCGGACACCTCCGCCAACGCGCTGTTCTCCAACTTGCAGCAGACCGCGGCCGAGACTGCCGGGCTGGACCCCAACCTCATGGTGGCGGCTAACACCACGGGTGGTGTTGTTGGCAAGATGATCTCTCCGCAATCTCTGGCCATCGCCGCAACCGCAGTGAGCATGCCCGGCCAGGAGTCGACCATCTTCAAGAAGGTGTTGCCTTGGTCCATCGGCATGTTGATCGTGCTGTGCGCACTGGTGTTCCTGCAGTCCAACGTCCTGGCATGGATGTTGCCCCAGCAGTGACCCCGGGCGGTACGCCCACCTCAGATGAAATCGCGCCCCCACCCCCGCCCACCCAGGCGGGGGTGGGGGCCGGTCACGGTCGGAGCAAGGATGATGCCCCCACCTACACAGTTGTTCTCTCCTGGGTGGAGGCTCAGCTGAGTTCGGGTGCGCTGAGCGTGGGACAGAAGCTGCCCGGTGAGCGTGCTCTGGCGGAGGAGTTCGGCATTTCTCGGGCATCCGTCCGGGAGGCCATTCGGGTCCTGGTGGCCATGGGATTGGTGCGCTCGGGGACAGGTTCTGGCCCCAAGGCAGGTGCCGTGGTGGTTTCCGAGCCCTCCGCCCCACTGTCTTGGGCCCTGCGCATGCACGTGGCCACCAAAGCCCTGCCCATGGCAGATGTGGTGGCCATGCGTGTTCTGCTGGAAACCCAGTCCGCACTGGCGGCAGGGCCGGCTGTGGACCATGCCGAGCGCGCCGCAGTTCTTGAGCGGGTGCGTGGGTACTTGGAAGAGATGGACCAACCCGAGATTCAGAACGCCCGATTCCATGACCTGGATGCCCGCTTCCACGTTGAGCTCACCTCACTGGGTGGCAACGTGGTGCTGACCACCGTGATGCAGTCGCTGCGTGATGCCGTGATCGGTTACGTGGAACAGTCAGTTGCCCACGTGACGGACTGGGCAGGACTGCGGGCACGGCTTCAGGCTGAGCACTGGGCCATCCTGGCCGCATTTGAGGCCGCTGAGCCGGTGCATGCCGCAGCGCTGCTGAAACAACACATAGAGGGGTTCCACGCCACGGTGCTGGCTGCTCGTGCCTGAGCGCATGCAGCGCACGGGCCTGACCGCAGATTGAGTCGCGGTGGCACAGTGGCGCGGTCCACAGTGACGGCCCACCG
Source organism: Kocuria sp. ZOR0020 (assembly GCF_000800955.1). Classification (NCBI taxonomy): domain Bacteria; kingdom Bacillati; phylum Actinomycetota; class Actinomycetes; order Micrococcales; family Micrococcaceae; genus Kocuria; species Kocuria sp. ZOR0020. Next base: position 17,850 of record NZ_JROX01000043.1, on the reverse strand, counting down.
TGAGCGTCCGGTGTGCTCTGAGCGTGCCCGGAACTGTCTGTATCTGCCCTGCCGTGATCACATGGCAGCCACGCCGTGACATTTCCGTGATGTGCCCGATCCCACACATGTGTCCACAAATTTCTGCATCAAAACGCTCTGACAAGCAGAAATAGCTGGTTCGTGACCTGCTCAGAGGGGGCAGGAAGCCTGGTTTCGGCCCCAGATCACTCCCTCAGCGTTATTTGATCGTGACAAACCGTGATCCGTTCGTTATGGTTTTCGTCGTGCCGCTCGAACGGGTGGCACCGCCGGGGCAGATGCCGCATCCTGCCGCTTCCCGGTGATGATCCAAAACCACGGACATGGCAGGAGCGAGGGACCCACTTCCCGTCCCGGATCTGGAATCACAGAACGGGACTTGGGGTGAAGCCGAGGCTGTCCACCCGCTGAGCCTCGGCCGGTTTACTCCGAACCGAACCCGACAGCTCACCCCGTAGGCAATCTGGAGGAAAACTAATGCAGAACGTCAAGACTGTTGCTCGCCGCGCTGGCCTGGGTATCGCTGTTGCCGGTATCGCCACCGCCGCCACCATCGCCCCGGCTTCCGCTTACGCCGAGGTCCCTGGTGCCACCACCACCGGCACCGTCCCGTCGAACACCGCTAGCTTCGACTACTCCGCTGCTGAAGCATCCGGCTGGAACTACTCCTGGACCATCGATGCCAACGGCGTGACCCACTACACCTACGGCAACGGCGCAACCTCTGCCGCCCCCGCCGCTCAGTCCGTCTCCTACTCCGCTCCGGCTGCTCAGTCCGCTGCTCCGGCTCCGGCTGCTCAGTCCTCCGGCGTCTCCACCCAGTCCGTGGCCAACGCTTCCGGCATCGCCGGGACCGCCATGCAGGGCCAGGGCGGCTCCTACGTCTGGGGCGGCACCTCCTTCGGTGCTTGGGACTGCTCCGGCTTCGTGCAGTGGGTTTACGCCCAGCACGGCATCCAGCTGCCCCGCGTGGCCGCTGCTCAGGGTGCTGCCGGTACCCCCACCGCCAACCCCCAGCCGGGCGACCTGGTTGTGCAGAACGGTGGAGGCCACATCGGCATCTACCTGGGTGACGGCCGGATGATCTCCGCTCTGAACCCGAGCGACGGCACCAAGGTGCACTCGGTCTCCGACATGAGCGTTGACTACTACGCCACCTTCTCCTGATCCTTCCCGGATCTGATCAGAAGTTCGGCACCGGCCAGTCATTGGCCACCAACGTCGGCGCGTGAAGCGCCTGACTGCTGAGCCGCGCTCAGACGTCCTGCCCGGAGGCGGCGGACCACTCGGTCCGCCGCCTTTGGCGCGTTTTTGGCCCTGTTGCCACCCCTCACATCACGACGACGGCCCCGTCACCGCCGCGCTCAAGCGGCCCTGGTCCACGTGATGGACGCATCATCGGAAGTAGACGTTGTTACCCCTTACACTTGGCTCCATGCCTCACGACACATCCCGGACGGTTCCCGGCGCCCGCCGCGTGACCGTACCGGAAGATGCGGAGTATCGAAGTTGCGCTTTGAGCTTCAGCTCGCGCCCTGAATCCCGCAGTTCTTCCCGCACTACCCATGATTCACCAGTGACTGTTTGCCCGGTGGTGATGGCTCGGTGAGCGTCATCGGATCAGCTCTGGTGCTGTTGGCCGTTGTCCTCCTGCTGGTTTTCGCCAATGCCATTTTTGTGGCGGTGGAGTTCTCTTACCTGACCGTGAACCGCAACACCGTGCGGGAGCGGGTGGAATCCGGGGACAAACTCGCGGCAGCAGTGGACAAAGCGCTGTCGCGCACCTCCACCAATCTTTCCGGCGCCCAGTTGGGCATCACGGTCTCCAGCCTGGTGGCCGGCTTCCTGACTGCACCCTCGGTCGGCGTGTTGTTGACCGAGGGCTTGGGTGTCACAGGGCTGCCGGATGGTCTTGTGGTGGCCATTGGCACCACGGGCGCTTTTGTCCTGGTGACCTTCACCCAGATGGTCTTTGGTGAACTAGTGCCCAAGAACTGGGCAATCGCGGAGCCCGTCAAGGTCTCCCGTCTGGTGGTCCGCCCGCAGAACGTGTTCATGCTGCTGTTCGGGTGGCTGGTTCACCTGTTGAACTCATCGGCCAACTGGATTCTGCGCGTGTTGGGCTTTGATCCCAAGGAAGAAGTGGCCAACGCCCGCACCGCTGAGGAATTGGCCTCGGTGGTCTCCCGTTCCGGTGAGGAGGGCACGCTGGGGGCTGCCACTGCCGAACTGGTGGCCCGTTCGATCGAGTTCGGTGACCGCACGGCGGCCGACGTCATGATGCCCCGTCCGCGGGTGACGTTCGTGGAGGACGAGTCCGTTCAGGAGGTCCTGGATCTGACCGCCCGCACCGGTCACGCCCGTTACCCGGTCATGGGCGACAGCGTTGACGACATTGTGGGCGTGGTGCACTTCAAGGATGCCCTGGGCGTGCCGTTGGAGCAGCGCGCCACCACCCCTGCTCATTCGATTGCTCGTGAAGCCACCGTGGTTTCCGAATCCATGACCTTGGACCCTCTGCTGCGTGAACTGCGCCAGCCAGGCCTTCAGATCGCGATTGTGGTGGATGAGTACGGTGGAACGGCCGGGATCGTGACCCTTGAGGACCTCATCGAGGAAATCGTGGGGGAGATCGACGACGAACAGGACACCACACTCTCCAAGTTCCGCAGGCGCCGGGACGGATCCATTGTGGTCTCCGGTTTGCTGCGCCCTGATGAGCTCGGGGACATCGTCAAGCTCGACCTCCCTGAGGGCGAGGAAACCGATACCCTGGGTGGGCTGATCGGCGAAATGCTGGACCGCCTCCCAGAGGTCGGTGATGAAGTGGTCATTGACGGCACGGACCATGAACACCGCGACGACGACGACCTCCCCACCCAGGGGCGGCTGTCCCTGCGGGTCGGTGCCATGGACCAGTACCGTGTGGAACGTGTGATTGTGAATCGACTTCCTCAGGAGCCTGAGGACAAGGACTCGGACGAGACCCTGGTGCAGTACGACACCGTGGAGGACGCTGAAGAACCCGCCACATCGGCAGAAGGACCGGCGCCTGCAGAAACGGCAGTCATGTCGGAGGACGCTGCAACCCTGTCGGAGGATGCCGCAACCAGGTCGGAGGAGGACGCCCGATGAATGATGCCACCGCCATTCTGGTGTTGATGCTCCTGTTGTTGGGCAACGCATTTTTTGTGGGTGCGGAGTTCGCCATGGTCTCGGCCCGCCGTGACCAGTTGGAGCCCCGCGCCGCGGACGGTTCCCGTTCCGCCCGCTCCGCGCTGAAGGGCATCGAGGACGTTTCCACGTCCTTGGCCGCCACCCAGCTGGGCATCACAGCGTGCTCGCTGCTGATCGGTTCCGTGGGCGAGCCCGCCATTGCCCACATGATCGAGCCCGCCTTCGAGGCCATGGGTGTGCCCGGCTTCCTGATCCATCCGATTGCCTTGGTGATCGCATTGTTGCTGGTCACCTTCCTGCACATGGTGATCGGTGAAATGGTGCCCAAGAACATCGCCATCGCGCAGCCTGCTGCCTCAGCGTTGCTGCTGGGCCCGGTCCTGCGGATCTTTGTGGTGGTGCTGCGCCCGGTGATCTGGTTGATGAACAGCTTGGCCAACCTGGTGGTGCGCCACGTCCTGCGGGCCACCCCCAAGGACGAGGTCGCCTCGGCCTTCACCTCGGACGAGGTGGCGGGATTCGTGGCCGAGTCCGGGCGCGTGGGGCTGTTGGATGCTGACGAGATTCGCCTGCTCACCGGAGCCTTGCAGTTCGAGGCCTTGACGGCTGCGGATGTGGCCATCAATTTTGAGCAGATCCGCACCATTGATCACCGCGCCACCAACGCGCAGATCGAGCAGATGACCGCAGAAACTGGCTTTTCCCGGTTCCCGGTGGTGGGCCCTGACGGCGGTTTGCAGGGTTACATCCACACCAAGGACGTGCTGGGTGTTGGCCCGGAGGACCGGGACAAACCCTTTGACCGCAGCATCATGCACGCCTTGGGTCGGGTTCCGGAGGAGGCCAAGCTGCAGAACGTGATGCGTCGGATGCAGGCCAACAACGCCCACCTGGCTCTGGTGGACGGCCCGCACGCTCGCAGTGGCCAGCCGTCAATCGTGGCCCTGGAGGACGTGTTGGAGGAACTGGTGGGTGAGGTGCGTGACGCCACCACTCCCACGGCTGGTTCCACTGCTGTCTGAGGACGTCAGTTGGACCTCTCACCGGCCCCCGCCGCACGCAGGCAGGAGGCCGTCACTGCACCTTGTCGGCGATGATCAACACCAGGTCATCCAGGATGTCGTAACCGCATTCAGGGTTGGGCGCACCGAAAGTGGTGATCGCGATGTCGTGGACTTCCCCGTTGATGGTGGCCTGCCCCATGGTGCCCACGTTCCAGCGTCCGTCGTCGTTGGGCAACCACCCGTTCTTCACGACCACCTCGGTGACGTGAGTTGACTCGGGTGTGCTCTGGGATTCTGCCAGGACACCCACGCCGAACTGCTGGGTGTAGCTGGGGTAGCCGAGTTCAGGGCTCATGAACTCTCGGATGACCTCCATGTCCTCCTGGCGCACCCAGTCCGGGGTCTGCCCCAGGGCGGTCAACACCTTGCTTTGATCTGCAGCAGTGGTGGTTTCCGTGCCCCAGCCGCCATCGGCGGCCGTTCTGGTGGCCCCCAACATTCGGTGGGTCCGGGTGAGCTCGGTGGCTGCGGCGTCGTCGTCCTCGCCCAGGCTGTCGAACAGCAAAGCTGTGGATTCGTTGCCGCTGTGGACCAGTGAGTCCTCCAGCAACCCTCGGTTGTGCGGGGTGAGTGGTTCGTCAGTCTCCTTGAGATGACGCAGGTGGCTCAGGGCCACCGCCACCTTGGACAGGCTTGCGGCGCGAACTTCAGAGTCCTGGTTGATTTCCACGGTCTGACCGCTGCTGTGGTTGGTGACCGCCACACCGATTTCGGTCTGCAGATCGGCCCGGGCCCCCTCAACGGCAGCCTCCAGGGCTTCTTCCATGCTCTGGTCCTCCTGGCCCTGCAGCCACGGCGCCACGACGTCGTGATCGCTCTGCTCGGCCTCTTCGACCTGCTCCGGGCTCAGACCGTCACCACTGGGCTTCCAACATGCAGGTGGCCGGCAGGGCCCGGTACTGAATGTTCTGCTCAGTGGCCTCCGCGGTGGTCACGGAGGACGGGTAAGGGTCCTCCTCAGGTTGCCGGTCGCTGCTGCCGCACGCCGTCAGAGCCAGGGCCGCAATCATTGGACATGCCCATCTGACACCTCTGCCTGACATGGATCTCCCCCTACAGTTTTGGCCGGGTCCGGTCATGGACGACGACGCCGCGGCAATCTGAGCGTGCGGTGCTCCGCTGATCCAAAGGCCTTGAGGAAGGGCCCAGGTGGAACATGGCGCTGCTGATGCCGCTCAATCGCCAGCTCGTAATAGTCAACCAGCTTACGAGTTGAAGCGTCCCAGGAGTGCTTGACGGCCTCTGCGCGTGCCGCAGCACCCATGCGCGCGCGTAGCTCGGGATCCTCGATCAGTTGGGCCAGGCGTGCGGTCAGATCCTGAGGGTTGCCCGGCTCCACCAGGAAACCGGTCTGGCCGTCGTCGATCACAAAGGGGATGCCGCCGGCGCGGGCACCCACCACGGGAACCCCGGAGGCGAAGGCCTCCAGGGCCACCAGGCCCAGGGTTTCCGATTGGGACGGGAAGGCAAAGACATCGGCTGTGGCGTAGGCGGCGGCCAGTTCAGTTCCGGACATGTACCCGGTGAACACGGTGTTGGTCCCGGCGAACTGCTTCTCCAGGTGGTCCTTGTGGGGGCCTGATCCCACGATCGCCAGGCGTGCGTGCGGCAGCCTGCGCATGGGTTCGATCAGCTGGTCAAGATTCTTCTCCTTGGACACCCGGCCCACGTACACGATCAACGGATCCTCCGGGTGCCCGTCCGTCAACCGGGACCGCAGGCTGCGGTCGGCGCGGGAGGGGTGGTAACCCACTGTGTCCACGGCTTTGGGCCACAGATCGACGTCGCGCACGCCCACCGAGCGGGCACGGTCCACCATGGGCCCTGAGGTGCACAGGTTGACCTCGGACTGGTTGTGCAGCCACCGCAACCAGGTTTCGGAGGAGGGGCGCAGCAGGTGCAGCCCCAGGGCATCTGCGTAATGAGGGACGTCGGTGTGGAAGGAGGACAGCAGCGGGAGGTCACGTCGGCGCGCGGAGAGCACGCCGTAAGCGGCCAGCCAGATGGGGTTCACGGCGTGGACGATCTCCGGCCGGAACTGGGCCATGGTGGTGGCAATCCGACTGGTGGGCAGCCCCAACTTGATCTCCGGATACCAGGGCTTGAAGGAGACCGAATGCACCGGAACCACCGTGTGGCCTGCATAAGTGGCTGGTGGGTTTCCGGGCGCGAACACCACCACCTCGTGACCCAGGGATTCCAGGTTCTCCAGGGTGCGCAGGATGCGGGTGACCACACCGTCGATCTTGGGGAGGAACACCTCCGTGTAGAGCGCGATCCTCACGTCAGCGGCTTCAGTTCCCGGCTGCGGTGCTGGAAGCGGAGCCGGCCTCTGCGCCGTCGTGGTCGGCCCCGGTCAACGACGCCGGGATGCCCGCGTGGGTGCGCCGGTTCCACAGGGAGGTGGCCGGGATCTTGGCCAGATCCGCGCGGTGTGCGTAGCGCCGGGCGGTCTCCTCCACTTCCAACAACAGGCCCTCGGACAGGGTGGTGGGCTCCAGGCCCAGGTCCAGGAAGGTGTCATTGGTGACGTGGAGATCGTTCTCCGCGGATTCCTGACGTGGGTTGGGCACCATCTCCACAGTGGCCCCGGAGATACGGCCCACGAGTTCGGCAAGGTCGCGGACCCGGTGCGTTTCCGTCATCTGGTTCAAGATCATCACACGATCACCCACGGCAGGCGGGTTGTTCAACGCGATCTCCACGCAGCGGACCATGTCCTGCACGTGGATGAAAGCACGGGTCTGGCCGCCGGTTCCGTGCACGGTCAGGGGGTACCCCACGGCAGCTTGCATGAGGAACCGGTTGAGCACGGTGCCGTAGTCGCCGTCGTAGTCGAAGCGGTTGATCAGTCGCTCGTCCCTGAGGGTCTCTGCGGTGTTGGTGCCCCAAATGATGCCCTGGTGGAGGTCCGTGATCCGCACGCGGTCGTTCTTGGCGTAGAAGGCGAACAGCAGCTGATCCAAGGACTTTGTCATGTGGTAGATCGACCCCGGGTTGGTGGGGTACAGAATCTGGGTCTCAATGTTCTGCTGACCCTCGTGGGGGATCTCCACATCCAGGTAGCCCTCCGGGATCTTCATCCCGGCCGTGCCGTATCCGTAGACGCCCATGGTGCCCAGGTGGACCACGTGGACGTCCCGGTCTGCTTCCACGATCGCTGCCAGCAGGTTGTGTGTGGCGTTGACGTTGTTGTCCACCGTGTAGCGCTTGGTCCGCGCGTTCTTCATGGAATACGGTGCCGCGCGCTGTTCGGCAAAGTGGACCACGGCGTCGGGGCCTTGGTCTTGGAGAAATGCCAACAGGTCGTCGCAGTCCTGGGCCACATCCAGATCTACGTGGGTGATGGTGCGTCCGGACAGTTCCTGCCACGCGTTGAGTCGTTCATCCAGCGGGCGGATCGGAGTCAGGGACTGCGCACCGAGTTCGTCGTCGATCCGGCGGCGGGACAGGTTGTCCACGATCGTGATTTCGTGGCCCTGGTTGGACAGGTGCAGGGCCGCAGGCCAGCCGCAGAATCCGTCGCCACCCAGGATTGCGATCTTCACTTGGTCTCCGTTTCAGCCGGCCGGTCACCCGCAGGTGCGAGTGGAGGTCACGCAGCAGCGTAGGCAGGTGGTGCCAGGCTTCTGCTGTGCCAATTCTGGCAGACAGCTGACTGTTGGCGGCGGTTTCAGGCGGAGGCGGCCACGCGGTGGCGGGCGCGCCGCAGCAGCTCGGGGATCTCACGAACTTGCCGTGATTCCCCAGGACCCACGTAGACGGTGGGCAGTTGCTCAACTTCCGTGGGGCTCAGCTCGTGGGTTGCCGGTTCCCAACCGCGCGGGAACTCATGGTGGTTGAAGGCACCACATTTTTGGCAGAAGTACTTCACGGTCCCGCCGGGCACGGATTCAGCGGCGCTGGAGCGCAATGCGCTGATCATGTCCCGGAATTTCTTGATACCGGTGCTGCGTGCAGGGGCGGAGGTGGCGGTTGCCGTGGGCACGATCGCCATGAACTTGAGGTAATAGTCCGTGGTGCACTGTTGGCACTCAGGTGCCCGCAGGTCACTGCTGCTCGAGTTCGGCGAGCCAAGCCGAGCCGTGCGCTGTGAGGAGGTTGGCATCTTCTCAACTCCATGGGGGTGGGTGTTGCGTGTGGGCGTTCGTGGGTGACCGGTCCGGATGGGCGGTGGTGAAGGCACCCATTCAGGTGCCGGGCACAGGGGTGTGTCGACGCCGTTGTGGAACGCAACCCACCTCAAGACTAGGCCACCGCAATGGCCTCCGTACAGGGCTGTTGCAAGGTGAATTACCCCACATGTGGACATGACAACTACTTTTGAGTAACGAGACGGTGACAAGCTCATATGCCGTTGGTTGTGTCTGGCGGTCTGACGGAATGGCACCCCTGGTGCGGGTTGGCGTCCGGGCTATTTCCAGCACGTCACATGGGGGTTGCGTGGGGTCTCGGGTGACCGTGTTTGACAGACTTCTCAGGTCACCGCCCGGAGTGCATCCGATCAGAGGGGAACAGGACATGGCCGGATCCGTGGATCCACGGCTTGCCGGCCGAGACCTGGCGGTGGATGCCGCCCGTGTGGCGGCTCTGGCCTTTGTGGTGTGTGCCCACATTTTGCTGGTCACCTTGGTGACTGATCCCGCAACGGGTGGGGTCTCCAACGTCATGGTGCCTACGCTCTACCCCTGGTTCTGGTGGGTGACGTGTTTGGTGCAGATCATGCCGCTGTTTTTTGTGGTGGGAGGTTATGCATCCGCGGTGTCCTGGAATCGGGCCCGCAGCACCCACCACGGACGCGATTCCACGTCACCTGCAGGCTGGGTCCGAGCCCGATTGCTGAAGCTTGCCCAACCGGCGGCCGCCCTGTGGGTGTTTCTGGCCCTTGCCTACGGTGCGGCGCGCGTTGTGGGCGCGCCGTCGGACTACGTCAACGCAGCACTTCCCGGCATCGGCATGCACCTGTGGTTCCTGGGTGCCTATGGGCTGTGCATGGCTGCAGTTCCTCTGACGACGGCGGCCCACCGGCGTCGTCCGTACCTGAGCCTGGGGGTGTTGTTGGCGGCGGTGGTCATGGTGGAACTGATTCGGGTCGGTACCGGTCAGCCCTGGTGGGGTCTGTTGGGGCTGGGCCCTGTCTGGGTGGCCATTCACCAACTGGGGTATTTGCGTGCTGACGGAACTTTTGGGCGGTGTCCACCCTGGCTCCTGGTGGTCATGGCTGCGGCCGGATACCTGGGACTTGCGGTGTTGACGTCCATGCCTGCGTGGTCCCGGGACATGCTGACCAATCTCAACCCACCCACCATGGCCCTGTTCCTGCTGGGGCTCAGCCAAGCGTGCCTGCTGCAGTTGCTCACCCCGCTCTTGGATCGGCTGATGCGTCACAAGCCCATTCAGACCGTGGCGTGGGTGATCGGGTCCCGGCCGGTCACCCTCTACCTGTGGCACCTGCCGGTGATCGTGTGTGTCATGGCCGTGTGGTGGCTTGTGGGTGGGCCGGAACCTGCCGTGGACAGCGCTGCGTGGTGGTTGTGGCGTGTGCCGTTGGCCGCGATCTGTTGGGTGGCCGTTCTGGCGGTGGTGCCTCTGGCGGGTTCGGTGGAGGCCAGATCCTCGGTTGACTCCCGTTCTCCGGTGACTTGGCTGCCAGTTCTGATCGCGCTGGTGCTGGTGGTGGTGCCCGCCGTTCTGGAAATTCGTTTCCTGTTCACACCGTGGTTGGTTCTGGGTGGTGCCGTGGCTCATGTGGTGGCAGTGGGACTGTTACGTCGTGTTCGCCCGCCTGCCCGCCGTCATGGTTCTCCGTGTTGACCAGGGGACCTTGTGGTGGGTTAAACTGATCGAGCTTCACGAGATGCGTTCGCCAAGCTCCGACTTGAGCGCACACCAACCCCATGTTCACGGGTGGTTCGGATGACGAAGTGGCCTGCTACGCCCGCAGCGCACGAACATTCCCGTGGGTAACTGTGCAGGTCAAGAACACTGCACCACGGAGTTCCTACGCATGACTCTCTCCCCATCGGCTGACATCAACGGTTCGTCGTCCTTGGCCACCCGCCAGATTCACGCTGGCCGTGCAGGGGCGGCTGATGCCCCCACCCAGGCCACTCTGCCCGTCCCGATCTATCAGTCATCGGCCTTCGAGTTCCCCGACCACGCATCTGCGGCGGCAATGTTTGCCCAGACCCAACCGGGCTTCACCTATTCCAGGACTGGTAACCCCACGGTGGCGGTGCTGGAAACTCGGGTGGCCGATCTGGAGGGCGGTCTGGCTGGTTTGGCGTTGGGCTCCGGGCAGTCCGCCGTGGCCGCAGCACTTCTGGCCCTGGTCAGCACCGGCCCGGGCAAACACCTGGTGGTTTCGGAAAAAATCTACGGTGGTACCGTTGATCTGCTGGGGGACACCTTGGCTGATCTGGGAGTCACCGTCACCTACGTGGATCCCGCGGACTCAGCGCAGTGGGCCCAGGCCCTCACACCGCAGACCCGTGGGTTCTTCCTGGAGTCCATTGGCAACCCGCTGTCCACACTGGCGGACCTGGATGCGATTGCCCAGATCGCCCATGACAACGGCATCCCGGTGGTGGTGGACAACACCCTGGCCACGCCGGTGCTCTACCGCCCGTTCGAGCACGGCGCAGACATTGTGGTGCACTCGGCCACCAAGTTCCTGGGTGGCCACGGAACAGCACTGGCTGGAGTGATCGTGGACTCGGGACGCTTCGACTGGGAGCGGGAACCCGAGCGGTGGCCACAATTCACCCAGGCCCGTGAACGTTTCGGTCATGTGAGCCTGGTGGACAAGTGCCGCGGCGGATCACCGTTCCTTCACCTGTGCCGCGCCAAGTTCGTTCATGACCTGGGGCTCACACTCTCTCCGTTCAACGCCTCCCAGATCATTCAGGGCCTGGAAACCTTGGATCTCAGGGTCCGTCGGCACACGGATTCGGCAACGCAGATCGCGCGGTTCCTGGCCTGTCACCCCGCCGTCCGCACTGTTCACCACCCTGCCGTGGAGGGCTCGGCCAATCAGGAGATCGCTCAGCGGGACTACCCGCAGGGCACCGGTTCCGTGTTCGCCTTTGAACTGAACTGCGCCCGGGACTGTGTCCCGGCATTCGTGGATTCGCTGCGCCTGTTCAAACTGGTGGCCAACATCGGGGACGTGCGCTCGCTGATTGCGCATCCGGCGGCCATGACCCACTGCCGGCTGAACGAGGAACAGCGCCTGGCCGGTGGCATCACCTGGGAAACCCTGCGACTGTCCGTGGGTCTGGAGTCCGTGCATGACTTGATTGCGGATCTGCAGTCCTCCCTGGATGAACTGTTGCGCACCGGTGATGCCGCCCGGATCCGGCAAGCCCAGGGTGCACAGGAGGTCTCCGCATGAGTGGCTTCACCACACTGGCCGTGCACGCCGGCCAGGAGCCGGACCGCCTGACCGGAGCGGTTATCCCTCCGATCTACCAGACCTCCACCTTTGTGCAGGACGGCATCAACGTCCTGCGTGACGGCCATGAGTACTCCCGGGGTTCCAACCCCACACGCAACGGATTCGAACAGCAGTTGTGCGCACTGGAGAAGGGGGCCAGCGGTTTTGCCTTCGCCTCCGGGATTGCAGCAGAGGACGCCTTGTTGCGGGCCGTGTTGCGCCCCGGGGATCACGTGGTCCTGGGTGCCGATGGTTACGGCGGGACCAACCGCCTGGTCAGCAGGGTCCTGGCGCCGTGGCAGGTGCAGCACACCGCGGTTGACGTCACTGATCTTGATGCCGTGCGTGGTGCCGTCACGGCCCGAACTCGTCTGGTGTGGGTGGAAACCCCCACCAATCCGCTGCTCGGTATCGCGGATCTGGCGGGCCTGGCTGAACTGGCCCACGAATACGGCGCATTGCTGGTGGTGGACAACACCTTTGCATCGCCGTACCTGCAGCGTCCCCTGGAGTTCGGCGCGGACGCCGCGGTGCATTCCACCACCAAGTACGTGGGCGGCCATTCGGACGTGTTGGGTGGCGCGGTGGTGGTGGCGGATCGGGAGTGGCATGTTGAGGCGGTCAACGGTTTCTCCCCGGGTTCCACCCTTGCGGAGTTGGCGGCCTTTCAACAGTTCGCGGCCGGTGCCGTTGCCGGACCGCAGGACACGTATCTGGCAGCGCGCGGGCTCAAAACTCTGGCATTGCGCATGGAGCGTCACCAGCACAATGCCGGTCAGATCGCTCAGTGGTTGACTCAGCGGCCGGAAGTTTCTCAGGTCTTCTATCCGGGTCTGCCTGATCATCCTGGTCATGAGCTGGCCGCCCGGCAGATGGACGGCTTTGGCGGGATGATCTCCTTCCGACTGCGCGCGGGGGAGGCTGCGGCCCGGCGGTTCGCGGAATCCACCCAGATGTACAAGCTCTCCGTGTCCCTCGGTGGGGTCGAGTCCCTGATTTGCTGGCCGTCCCAGATGACCCACGGGTGTGTGGCAGGTACGGAGAACGCTGTCCCCACTGACCTGGTGCGGCTTTCCGTCGGGATCGAGGACGTGGAAGATCACCTGGAGGATCTGGAGCTGGCCTTCACATCCTGACCTCAGCGGTACTTGGCTCTAGGCTGGGAGGGGAAAGAGCCGGGTGCCTCACCCGGCACCCTCTCAAGTTTCAGGAGTTGCTCATCATGAGCACTGACGACACCACACCCAGCGCCCCGCAGTTCAACTCGAACGACGACGCCGCGCCCCACCCCGCCGACTCACATCCCGCCCAGGCGGGGCAGACCGCCGGCGGGGAGCGCCACGGTTCGCACAGCACATCTGCTGCGAATCAGGCGGAGGCCCCGCAGGCCCCACAGTCCGCCCAATCCGCACAGTCCGCCCAGACCCCAGGTGCTCAGCATCCCCAGGACGGTGGCCCGGGCCAGGCCCAGTACGGTGGCGCGGATCAGGCTCAGTACGGCGGCCCGGATCAACCGCACAGCGGTGCACAGGGCCAAGCGCAGTACGGTGCTGCCAGTCAGCCGCAGTACGGTACACAGAACCAGAACCCGTACGGGGCCCAGGGCCAGGATCAGCACGGCGCCCAGGGCCAAGGCACGTACGGAGTCCCGGGGCAGCCGCAGCACGGGGCTCCAAGCCAAGGCCAGTACGCAGCCCCTGGACAGTCGCAGCACGGAGCCCCTGGTCAAGCCCAGTACGGCGCACCTGCCTACGGTTCCGGCAACGGCCAGGGCCACCAGACTGGATCACAGGGCCAGCAGCAGGGGTACCAGCAGACCCAGCAGCAGGGTTACCAGTCCGGCCCGTATCAGTTCAGTGGCATGCAGCCCCAGGACGCGCGGCTGTGGGCCACCTTGACCCATCTGGCGGCACCGGCGCTCTACCTGCTCTCGGCAGGGTTCGCCGGGTTCGTGGCCCCGTTGATCCTCTGGCTGGTGTTCAAGGAGAAGGACCCGCTGGTTCGTCAGGCGGGTGCTGGCTCCTTCAACTTCAACTTTGCTCTCATGCTCATCAGCATCGCTGCCTGGGTCCTGGGCATTGTGACCTTGGGGTTGCTGCTGCCGTTGACCGGTCTGGTGCTCACCATTGTGTTCATTGTTCAGGTGGTGTTCGGCATCTTGGGTGCCATGGCGGCCAACAAGGGAGAGGCCTACAAGTATCCCTTTGAGGTCGGCATCCTGAAGTGACATGAGGTGGCCCTGCCCGGCTCTGTTTCGTGCCACCATGTCAACCATGGAGAGCACCAGCACCGCCGGGCAGGGCTCTTTTGTGCCCCAGAACTCAGCAGAACCGCAGTCGCAGGCCCTGGCTGCGTCGTCGCCGGTGGCCGCATGCCACCGTGTGTTCACCACCGTGTTGGGGGAGATGGTGGTGGCAGTCGGCGACTTTGACGGCCATCCGGCCCTGACCGGAGTCTGGTTCAAGGACCAAAAGCATTTCCCTGACGCTGAGACCCTGGGCCACGACGACGACGGCGCCAACTCACTTTTGCAACAAGCCCAGGAACAGATCCTGGAATGGTTGGCCGGTGACCGGCAGGAGTTCGATCTGCCCCTGGCTCTCGGTTCCAAGCCGCAGGGTCTGCGCCCCAGGGTATGGCAGGCATTGCTTCAGATCCCTCATGGCACCACCACCACCTATGGTGAGCTGGCTGCCCAAATGGGTGGAAAAGGCATGGCCCAGGCGGTCGGTCAGGCTGTTGGGCGTAATCCATGGAGCATTGTGGTGCCGTGCCACCGGGTTGTCAGCTCCACCGGCGCCCTGACCGGGTACGCCGGTGGGCTCGAGCGCAAGCGTTGGTTGCTGACCGCAGAGGGCTCCCTCCCGCAGGAGCCCGAGTTGTTCTGAGAACTGCACGGCGTTTCTACCCACCAGATCGTTCTCGACCGCCGCGCTGCCGGCCCATGAACCTGGTGGCGATGCTCCTCAGCGGAAAATCCGCAGTGAAAATCAGGCGGGATCTGAGATCGCTTCCGCTGCCTCATCACCCAGTAGTTCGTGGGCCAGGATTGCGTAGATGTACTCGTCACGCCATTCACCGAGCTGCCAGTGCGATTCCTTCAACACAGCCTCCCGGCGCATGCCCAGGGTCTCGCACACCTTGGCCGAACTGACGTTCAAGGCATCCAGGCGGGCAAACACCCGGTGGGCACCCAAGCGTTCGAACACGGCTCGGATGGCACCGGTGGCGGCTTCTTTGGCGAATCCCTGACCGGTGTGGGCGGGGTTGACCACCCAACCCATCTCGATCTGCTTGGATTCGGCATCCACCAAGGTCAACACAATTTCCCCGTACAGCTCACCGTTGCCGTCCTTGGGCGAGAAGGCGTAGCGCACGGAGTCGCCGTCACCCACAAAGGCACGTGGCCCGCGGTGCTCGGCAATCACTCGGTAGGAGTGCTCCCAGGTGCGCGGACCACGCCAGGCGTGCTGGGCGTAGTCCTCGCGGGACTGATAGGAGTGCATTTCTTCCAGGTCGGCTTCCGTGAATCTCCGGAAGTACAGACGCTCGGTTTCCAAGGGCAGCAAGTCCTTCACAACCATCAGCCTACGTGCCATGCCCGGGGCCGCGCTGCCCGTCGTCGATCACCGGTGACGTGTGTGATGTCACAAAAGTTAGTGATACCGTCGGACTCACTTAGTTAGGCGCCGCATTCACAGGAGACCGACCACGATGCCCCAACCCGCCACCCACGCACAGTTCCCCGCGGCAGTGTCCGTTGCCGTTGAGCAGGTCACCCTCCCGGGCAGGGACGCCCCAACGGCCGTGGTGCGTTTGGACTCGACCCAACCGGGCGGTCTCATCATCTGGAGTTCAGCGGCGCTGGCGGATCTGCAGGCTGCACTGGCGGGAATCGACCAGTCCGCTGTGGAAGCCGTCGTGGTGGTGGGCAACGCGCGATCTTTCGGGGCCGGCGCCAACCTTGAGGAGATTCGGCACGCACAGGAGAGCGGGGACGCAGAGGCTTTCATCGCCGCCGGGTACCACGCCTTTGGAGTACTGGCAGAGCTCACCGTGCCCACGTTCTCCGTGATCACAGGACAGGCCCTGGGCGGGGGTCTTGAACTCGCACTGCACACGGACCACCGGATCGGCAATGCGGCCGGCGGGCCACTGGGGCTGCCGGAATGTCGCCTGGGATTCTTCCCAGGATGGGGCGGCGTCCACCTCCTGCCTCACCTGATAGGCCCCGAGGCCGCCATCAACATGGTCACCTTCGACTCCCTCAAGGGCCGGTTCGTCAAGCCCGCCCAAGCACTTGAACTCGGACTCCTGGACGTTGTGCTGGATGCCTCACCCAAACAGGAGGGTTGGGAGGATGCCTGGCAGCGGGCCGTCGTCGAAATCCTCAACGACGACGACGCCCAAGACAGTGGGGTCGGTGCGCTGAGTGCAGATGAGCTGGCCGCGTGGCAGAAGGCAATCGAGAGTGCGCGCACCAAAGCCCACAAGATCTGGCGGGGTGCCGCACCGGCGCCGTTGGCGGCACTGGATCTGATGGAGGCTGCCGCAACACAAACTCGACTGGAGAACGGACAGGCGGCCATCGCCTCCTTCAATGATCTGGTCACTGGTGAGATCGCTCGTGCCAGCTTGCGGACGTTCCGGCTGGTGGACTCACGCTCCCGCAAGACTCCGGACCGTCCGGAGGCCCCGGGGCGAGGGGTCCGCAAGGTGGCCGTGGTGGGTGCAGGACTGATGGCCCGTCAGCTGGCGGCACTGTTCGCGCAATCCCTGAAGGTCCCCGTGGTCTTGACGGACATTGACCAGCAGCGCCTGGATGAAGGCGTGCAATGGGTGGCGGACAAGTTTGCCCAACAGGCTGAACGTGGACGCATGAGTTCAGCTGACGCTGAAACCTTGGGACAACTGGTCACGGGTGCTCGTGAGGATGCAGACCTTGCTGACGTCGACTTCTTGATCGAAGCCACCCCGGAGGAGATGTCCATCAAGACTGCTGTGCTCTCCCACTGGGCCACGGTGGTGGCCCAGGATGCAGTGCTGGCCACCAACACGTCGTCTCTGTCCGTGACGGAGATGGCGCAGTCCGTGCCCAATCCGGAGCGGTTTGTGGGTTTCCACGTGTTCAACCCCGTGGATTCCACGCCGCTGTTGGAGATCATCACCACCGAACACACCGGAGACACTGCACTGGCCACCGCCTTTGACTTGGCCACCGCCATGCGGCGTACCGCTGTGCGCGTGGCTGATGCCCCGGGATTTGTGGTCAACCGCCTGCTGCTGCGCATGTTCGATCCCGTACTTGAAGCACTGGATGCGGGCATGGACCCCAAGGAAGCAGATCACGCCCTGGATCCGATGGGGTTGCCCATGACGCCGTTGCAGTTGCTGGACTTTGTGGGCCCGGCCGTTCTGCTGCACGTGGGGGAGCGCATGCATCAGGCCTACCCGCAGCGATTCCACGTCTCGCCGTGGATGAAGGCTGTGGTGGATGCGGGCCTCACGCAGGTTCTTCCCCCAAGAGGCACGGCGACCAGTGAGACCTACTTGGTTCCGGCGGTGGAGCAGCTGCGAAGAAATACCGTGGAGAGTGCCTCCGCTTCTGCACCTGCCGACGGCGACCCCGCACCCGGGCACGCGGTTAGCCAGGTTGAACTTCTGCAGGCCGTGGAGAACGCCTTGGCTGAGGAAATTGGAATCATGTTGGATGAAGGCGTGGTGGCGCGCCCGGAGGACGTTGACGTCTGCATGGTGCTGGGTGCCAACTGGCCCCTGTACCTGGGTGGCATCACCCCGTATCTGGATCGGGTGGGGGCCAGCGAACGGATCCGGGGGCAGTACCTCAACGCTTGAGCGGTGTGATGGGAGTCGCCCTGTTCCGCCTTGCAGCGCTCTGGGAGCGTGTGTAATGTATTCACCTGTCGCCGCGAGCCGGAGAGCTTCTTGACAGAGCGCCTCCGCTTCTCGGGCGGCCAAGCCGGTCGGCAAACAACCACTCCACAACTTTGTGAGTAGCGCCGTGCTCGCACAGAGCGCAGTTGCAAAGCAGAGATGGATCGGATAAAGTTTTCTGGCCGTGGCCCGCTGAGGCGGGCAACACAAACCTCCGGGGTTCTTGGTGGTCATCACGGTTGTGGTGGGTGCTGGTTC
>NZ_JROX01000392.1:0-219 GCF_000800955.1 Kocuria sp. ZOR0020 | reverse complement strand
AAGCGTCAACCCCTTCAGGACGTAGCCATTTACCTTGTTTAACTCCATTCTTTTCCATGAACTCAATCACTTTAGTTGGAGTTTCTGGTTCGTCCCACATATTATATTTTGCTGAATGGTATTTACTAAACATTTCAAGCGTTTCGATGTAGCTATCTTTCAGAAGTTCCGTGTCAAGCAATTTTTGGGCTTTCTCAGCACGTTTAGCAAGTCGTTCGT
>NZ_JROX01000391.1:0-747 GCF_000800955.1 Kocuria sp. ZOR0020 | reverse complement strand
TGCAAAAATGCTACTCAAAAGAATTTAAAGAAACCCTTATCGCCTTCTATCATTCTGGTCAATCCGTCACCCAGCTGTCTAAAGAATACGACGTGGCCCCTGCAACAATTTATAAATGGATAGACCTCTACTCTAAATCTAATGAAAGCTCCGTCTCTAAAGCTGATTTTCTAGAATTAAAAAGACAACTGGCTAAAGTTAAGGAAGAACGAGACATCTTAAAAAAAGTATTGACCATATTCGCCGAGAAAAAGAAGTGAGTGCTGCGGATATGGCTCAAACCATACAACCTTTAGCACTCAATGTCAGACTAAGCTGTCAACTCCTTGATGTTCCTGAATCAAGTTATTATGAACGGATTAACCGACATCCATCTAAAACTCAATTAAGGAGACAATACCTGTCACTCAAAATTTCTCAACTCTTCAATGCTAACCGAGGAATCTATGGTGCTCCTAAAATTCATCATCTTCTACTTAAACAAGGGGAAAAAGTCGGGTTAAAACTGGTACAGAAGCTAATGAAGCAACTTCAACTCAAGTCTGTAGTCATTAAGAAATTTAAGCCTGGATACTCACTAAGTGATCACATCAATCGAAAAAATCTCATACAGACTGAACCTACAAAGAAGAATAAGGTTTGGTCAACCGACATTACTTATATTCCTACTCAACAAGGATGGGCTTATCTCTCAACCATTATGGATCGTTATACTAAAAAAGTCATTGCTTGGGATTTGGGCAAGCG
>NZ_JROX01000390.1:0-1415 GCF_000800955.1 Kocuria sp. ZOR0020 | reverse complement strand
GAGGCGATCTGTGAGTGTCTACCTGGCTGGTCCGGGACCGGCTGGTCAGGATGGTTCCGGTCGCGCTGAACAGCGTGTGACTCTCGAAGCAATTGGCCCGCTTCGGCGGTGCTCTTCCGTTGAATTGTCCACGCTGGGAAGCGCGGCCGGCACCGTCCGGCCCACCTCGGTGACCTGATCAGGAGACTGTCCGACCCCATCTAGATTCACGGGGTCGTGGCCCATCACAGATATGCCCCGACGTGACCTCTACCCGGGCCGGTGCCAGCCGCTTGGCGACCGAGACATCACATCCCCGTCACGAGGAAGGAACGTCGATCACCATGTCGATCGTCGCGCACACCCGCCCATTCGTCATCGGCGTAGACGCCCACGCCCGAACCCATGCACTCGCCGTGCTGGCCTGCCCGACCGGAGAGGTCCTCGATGAGGCACAGTTCCCAGCGACGACTGCCGGCCTTGCCCGTGCCGTCGCCTGGGTCGCACGCCGCACCGGCGCGGACCTCGACGCGCTCTGGGTCATCGAGGGCATCGGCACCTACGGCGCCCGCCTGGCGCGTGCAGCTGCCGATGCTGGGTACGCCGTGGCCGAGGCACCACGGATGAACGCTCGCGCCAACCGCGGCGTGGGCAAGTCCGACCCCCTGGACGCTCGCCGGATCGCTCAAGCAGCCCTCCCGCTCGACCACACCCAGCTGCGTCTGCCGCGCACCGACGAGGGAGCCCGGGCCGCCCTGCGGATCCTGATCGCCTCCCGCGACCACATCACCAACGAGCGCACCGCCGCGATCAACGCCCTGATCGCGCTGCTGCGGGTCGTCGACCTGGGGATCGATGCCCGAGGCACCCTCAACACCGGCCGGATCAGCGAGATCGCCGCGTGGCGCGCCCGCGCCGAGGAGCTCTCCATCGGCGTCGCCCGCGCCGAGGCCGTCCGCCTCGCCAAGCGTGTCCGCACAGCCGACAGGGAGCTGGGCGACCTCACCCGCCAGATGACCGCCCTGTTGAACGAGAGCCCCGCCGCGGGCCTGCTGGACCAGCCGGGCATCGGACCCGTCACCGCCGCGATCGCCTACGCTGCGTGGTCGCACCCCGGCCGGATCCGCTCCGAAGCCGCCTTCGCCAGCCTGGCCGGCGTCAACCCCATCCCGGCCTCATCCGGCAACACCGTTCGACACCGCATCAACCGCGGCGGCGACCGACGCCTCAACCGCGCCCTGCACATGGCCGTCGTCACCCGCATGCGCATGGACCCCGAGACTCGCGCCTACGTCGACAAGCGCACCGCGCAGGGGCGCACCCCGCGCGAGATCCGCCGCTCGCTCAAGCGCTACCTCGCCCGTCAGATCTACAGGCAACTCAACGCCACGATCACACCTGCGGCGGCTGCTTGACATACATAGGAGATTCAACGG
>NZ_JROX01000042.1:0-307 GCF_000800955.1 Kocuria sp. ZOR0020 | reverse complement strand
CTCGAGAGGCAAGCGGAGTTCCATGCCTCAACCCAAGACGAGGCCTGACTCTCCTGTCCCCAGTCTGCAGGGACCCTGCGATCGGAGTCTGAAATCAGAGGTACCCTGCGGTTCCTGCCTCAACTGGAGATGAGGCCCTCTTCCAATGCACCAAGCCCAGTGGAGTCCCGAGAGGCCCCTCCCACCTCCAGTTTCCCTGGCTTCTCAGAGCCACCATGAGAAGCCCCCTGAGGTCACCTGCACAAGTCGAGGGAACCCAGGGTTTCCTGCCTCAACCCGGGAAAGACCTCGAGAGACCTTCTTCAAC
>NZ_JROX01000389.1:0-325 GCF_000800955.1 Kocuria sp. ZOR0020 | reverse complement strand
GTTTAACACGTTCAGCAAGTGATTGCAATTTATAAACCATTACAGGTTCAAGAGTATCAATAGTGAGAGCTGCAGCCTGTTCTACTTTTTGTTGTCCGTCTTTGTGGAGATTTGCTTCATTAGCTGAATCAAATGAGCGTGATACGAGCAAAGCGCCGACATTTGTAACACGGAATACTTTGAACACTGGGTTAGTATTTAACAAAACTGTGTTGATTGAATCAACCAATTTACGTGGAAGCTCAAAAGTTTTATCTGTGATAGTTACACCATTTTCAGCAAGTTTTGCGCTCCAAGCGTTTTTAATTTCTGATTTTCCAGAGTT
>NZ_JROX01000388.1:0-2930 GCF_000800955.1 Kocuria sp. ZOR0020 | reverse complement strand
GCCTTACGGGTTGCTCAGCACTGTGAACGACGTCGCCGTGTACTCGGGCTTAACTTCGCCGGCAGGGCCGGTTTCTTCCGTGACTGACACATCGACTGAAACTGACATGCCGGTGCGCAGCGTTGCAGTGTTCGCCGCAGGGATCTTCTTCGCGTCGATCTTGACGATCTCGCCGTCCTCGATCTCCAGCTGCCAAGCGCTGATCTCGCTGACAGTCCGCAAGATGCCGCAAATGGTGGTCGGCTCGAGCTCGAGTTCCCGAGAAGCGATGAGCTCTCCAATGTGAGCGAGTTCAGCCGTGGAGAGGCGCGTGCGCAGGCGCGCCTGGCGAGGCTGGGACCAAGTGAGATCAGGCTCGAACCCTGATTTCACCAGACCTGTCGAGAAGTCGCGCAACGTCGTGGCGACGCGCGGTCCGTACTCGCGGATGCGCGCCAAGAAGTCACTGGTGTCGGCATCTGGGCCGAGACGACGTCCGTCCTCGAGCAGTCCCAGTGCTCGCTTCATGGCGGTGTCGATCAACTGGGGCTCTGCATTGTCGTCTCCGAACAGCCCGACTTGGCCATCGGGTGAGATCTCGTCCGCTGGCGAAGTCGTCGGCACGATCTGCAGGATGAGGCTTCCCGGCAGTGGTGAACCATTGAGGTTCAGTCGGGTCTTCGAGACGACGTCGGCGGGCGGTTGCCCACGCAACGACTTGTGCCCCTTCACCGCGAGGCCTGTCGCAAGCACCAGGCGCTGAAAATTGCGAAGCGTGTCAGCAATCCCGTCGATCGCTCCCGAGTGGATCGTGATTCCTGGCCCAGTCAGGCGCAGAGACCCTGAAGAAGCGTCGCGCCGCAGCAAGCCGTGCTCAGCGCGCAGAGTCTCGATGCTCATGCGCGCAAGATCATCTGCGTCCTGCCACTCAGCTTCGCCTTGGACGTTGGCCTTGAACTGCTCCCAGTCAAACGCCATGGAAACCGTCCAGAGTCACTTCGAAGTAGCCGCGCTGCGGTAGGGCATCCGGCCGTTGCGGAGGATCTTCCTTCGCGCCGTTGCGCTTGCGCATCCAGAAGTCATCCCAGTAGCCACGATTCAACGCATATGACGGGTGCTCGACTGAGTGGGCGCGGTCCGCCTCGGGGAACACGTGCCATAGGCAGTATCGAGTATCAACGCGCAGGCCCGTCGCTGGCCGGACCTGGTTCATCCCGAACATCTGCAGGATGTACCGATCCTTGGGGTCGGTCACCTGGTCAACGAGCACGTCTTCGCCCCAGTAGACGAGGTCGATGTCGTCAGGATCGATCTTGTCGGTAAGGAAGCTGCCACCCACCCATACGCACACCACGGGGACGACAGAGCGGATGCCGTCGGTAGCGGACTCGAAGTGCTGCCAGATCTCGGCGCGGGTCGCCGACTTCGCGAACCGGGGATCGTCAACGTAGTGGGATTTGATCTCTTCCAACGACGCGCCGAATCGGCCCAGCGGAAGCAGGCCCGTCTGCTCGTCAAGTGCAGGCAGCACCAAGTCACCTCCCTGTGGGTCGCAGTCACCTGTCATTATGTCCTATCAGGGGCTGCCGACAGAGGCGGACGCGAGATCGGGTCGCGTGCCCCCGCTGCCCCACCTTCTGCGTCTCCGGAAGGGGCGAGGTGGGGGCCGAGGCGATGCCAGCCAGACACGCAACCACAGGTTGGTATGTGCCGGAATGCGGTGGAGTTCCGCTTCAACGTGTAGGCTCTATGCCAGAGGCGGAGGCGTAACGGAGTTACCGCATCGATCGAATTAGATACTTTAACTCTCGTCAATTCTACTCTGCGCGAATTAGTTAAGGAGACCCCGTGCCGCTTCCAGAGGGTATTCGCTCACAGGCGGTGGAGTATGCTCGAAAGGACTTGCCGGGTGACCTGGCATGGCATGTCGACTATTTTAACTTCATCGGTGACCTCGAGCTTCGCAAAAGGCTCGGGCAGGAGTTTTACGCGGCCAGGTATTTGTATAAACTCTGGGAAGGCCTTCGGGTCGACGAGCCATGGGCGATTCAAGCTCAGGTTCAATTGCAGGTTCAACAGTACGCATCGATTTATGAAGCCGCAATTCACTACCTTCTCTTCGTTGAGGCGTCTGGCGAGCCTGTCGTTAAGGCCTTACCTGAATACCGCGCGCTCGTGAAGCGGGAGCTCCCGGGACATATTATGGATCGAATTCGCAAACTTCCTCAGGCTGATGCTACGGATGTCATTGGTGCCGTGTATGCAACGCGCCGCACCCAGGAGTCGAAGATTCGATTCGACAGCAAGGTTGCTGCCGCCGTGACGCTAGGCATGATTAGTGATGGCCTCGGTCATGAGATCGCAGGCTACTACACGGCTCGCAACTATATTCACATCCATGCGGAACTCCGTCAAGAGGATTTTGATTGGCAGATTGAGTTTGCGCGCGATGCTTACAGGCGCCTTAGGCCGTTTAGGGAAGAGGTCTCAGCTTGGCTCTCAACCCGCAAAGAGCGTGTTTGAGGATTGGGCCCAGTGAATAACGTCGAGACCCTGTATGGGGTCGCGCTCTTGGGCTGGGGGTCGTGACGTAGTGGTCATCTCATCGGGGTGAAGGGGCGGGCAACTGGGTGCATGGTGGAGCATTCAAAATGCTATCTCGCAGCCAGAGACTCCATGCGTGTCTTGATCCGTCAGCTGTCAAGGTTGTGCCAGGCATCCCCCAGCACCCAGCGAATAGCGGAGATCCGCCCTGAGAGGTAGCCCCATGCCCAGTCCGACTCCACATCCTTCGCCAGCTCTTCCACGCCGTATTGTTCCTCAACTCGGCGCTTTGCTGCGAGCATTCCAGCCTTGATGTCATCGGGCCAATCGTAGAGATCCACGTCCTCGTCCGCCGGTTTACGGGCTCTTCGTAAATGAGGGTGTAGAGCCTGCTCTGTGAGTCCGCA
>NZ_JROX01000387.1:0-202 GCF_000800955.1 Kocuria sp. ZOR0020 | reverse complement strand
CCCGTTACCGGCGGGCGGTGCGGGCGCGCGGGCACTTCCCGAATGAGGCTGCTGCGCTGAAGTGCCTCTACCTCGTCACCAGATCTCTTGATCCGAGCGGTGGCGGTAGAGCACGCTGGGTGATGAGGTGGAAGCCGGCGCTGAACGCGTTCGCGATCACCTTCGCCGGACGGTTCGAGAGAACCACTCACTGATGAGAACC
>NZ_JROX01000386.1:0-508 GCF_000800955.1 Kocuria sp. ZOR0020 | reverse complement strand
AATCAGAAACAGATTCAGTTGACGGTGTAGACCCTATCCAATGGACTTTGGCAGTACAAGCGACTGAGTCAGATATTTATTTGAATGGCGGTAAAAAAGTCCCTGCTATTGAGTACGAAATTTGGGGAGAACAAGCAAAAGATTTCGTCAAGAAAATGGAAAGTGGTTTATTCATTATGCAACCTGATACAGTTCTAGCTGGTGGAATTACACTCGTAGCTCCTGTTATTCCTAATGTGACTACTGCTACAAAGGGTCATAATGACGGAAGAATCGTAGTGCCTGCCACTTTGAAAGATTCTAATGGTGGAACTGTAAAAGTAACATCAGTGATTAATGACGCAAATGGAAAAGTAGCAACAAACGGACAACTTGCTCCAGGTGCCTATAACGTAAAGTTCTCCGCTGAGGGTTATAAAGATGTTACCGCAGGAGTTTCAGTAACTGACCATTCATAAGACTAAAAATAGATTAAGTAAAGGAATATAAAATAAAATGGCAAAACAAT
>NZ_JROX01000385.1:0-415 GCF_000800955.1 Kocuria sp. ZOR0020 | reverse complement strand
AGTAGGGAATCGAACCCTACACCACGTTAGTACACCTTATTACTCTAACCAGCTGTCACTTAGTTATGCCTGTGACACTTTAATACACTAGGACTTTCGTTAGCTGATATAACCGTGCACCAGTTATCTGTATAGTTGTGCCATAGCTTAACACTTCGTCTATGGACTATACACCACTCATCAGGATAGCTGGACTCGAACCAACACTACATGTTCCCAAAACACGCATGCTACCATTAACACTATATCCTGTTACTATATGCCATAATACGCTCAATACCTAGAACTATAACTTATAACATATAATAAAATAAAGGAGAACACGAACAGTAGGAATCGAACCCACGTTTACAGGTTTGGAATCTGTAGCATTACCATTATACTATGTTCGCTAGATACAAAGGGCTGTTAGTTG
>NZ_JROX01000041.1:0-19255 GCF_000800955.1 Kocuria sp. ZOR0020 | reverse complement strand
TCAACGTCCACGCGGCGGGCCATGGCACCCAGGAACCGCTCCAAACCGGGGTCATCACCCAGGCGGAAGAACGTGGTTTGGGCACCCAGCCGGGAGGTCTTGTCCAGCTCGGCCACCGTGTAGTTGAGCGTGTGCTGGCTGGTGGGCCAGTTGAAGTAGGCATCACCGTCAGGCAGAAGGTGTGCGGTGGGTTCGCCGTCGGTGACCACCAGCAGCACCGGCTGCATGGAGGGGTGACGGCGGAAGAAGCGGTTGGCCAGCAGCAATGCGTGATGCAGGTTGGTGCCTTGCTCGTGCACCGGGGGCAGGGCGGTCAACTCCTCGGCATCCGTGGTGTGCGCCCAGCGGCCAAAGGTGATCAGCTCCAGTGCGTCCCCGCGGAACCGCGTGGAGACCAGATGGTGCAAGGCCAGAGCCGTGCGCTTCATGGGCAGCCACCGGCCCTCCGCCGCCATGGAGAAGGACGTGTCCACCAGCAGCACCACGGCCGCTTGGGTTCGTGCCTCGGTCTCCTGGACCTCGACGTCGTCCACCCCCAACCGCACGCCCCCTGCGGTGGATCCACCCTCCATGACGGTGCGCTGCACAGCATTCGTGATGGTGCGGGTGACGTCCCAGGGCTCCACGTCGCCGAACTGCCAGGCGCGGGTGGCCCCGGTGGGTTCCCCGGCGGCACCGGCGTGCCGGGTGTCCCGGGAGCCGGTGCGCCCACTGAGTTGACGCGCGGTGTCCTGCAGCAGGGATTTGCCCAGGCGTCGGATGGCCCGTGGGGAGAGTTTGAGGGAGCCATCGGAAGCACGCTGCAGGAGCCCGGAGTCCTTCAGGGCCCGCTCCAACTCGGCCAGGGTTCGGGCGTCCACGCCGGCCTCGTCACCGAGCTGGCGCGCCAATGCCTCGACGTCGATATCATCCAGCCCCGCACCTTGGTGGTTCTGCGCCAACTGATCGGAGAGAGCGTCCAGGTCCGCGATGTCCTGCAGCAACCCCGTGCCGTCGCCCAGGCCCATGCCCTCCTGGCCCTCGAACCGCTCGGAACCCGTCCAGTCCTCTCCAGGGCGCAAGGCCTGCAAGTTGGCATCCAGTTGGCCCAACTGCGCCATCAACTCAGGGGATCCGAATGCCTGCGCGGAGAGCTGCATGAGCTCCTGCCGCTGCTGCGGGGTCATGGAGTTCATCATCCGTTGGGCTGCGGCCGAGCGCTGCGCCATGGCGTCAATTAGCTCGTCCACGGTCTGCGGATTCTCCGGGAAGAACTCCCCGTGCTGCTTCATGAACTCCTGGAAGTCCTCCTGCGTGTCCTCACCGCGGGCGTGCTTGGCCAGCAGGTCATTGAGGTCGCCGAGCATCTGACTCACACGCTCACGGTCTTCATCCGTGGCGTTCTCCAGGGCCTGTTTCATCCCGGCAAACCGCTGGTCCAGAACCTCCCGACCCAGTAAGTCCTTGATCTGGTTGTACTTCTCCCGCGCTGCCTGGGAGGCCCAGTCGTAATCCGCCAGCTCACTGACCGCCGCTGCGGTGGAGGGGGAGAGCCCGTCCAACTGCATCTCACGGAACTGGCGATCCATGGCATCCAGCCGGGCATCCCGCAGGAACTGCTCACGTTCCAACCGCAGCGCCTGGTCCAGGATCTTCTTGACCTCGTCCAACGTGCCACCCAGTTTGTGGCGCTTCAGCAGGTCAGAGCGCCTTTGATGCACGCGGCGTGACAGGTCATCCAGCCCACGCTGATTGCGACCCCCGCGGCGCAGGAACTCCCGTAGGGCCTCCTGGGGCGAGTACCCCTCCATGACGTCACGCCCGATCGCCTCCAGCGCCTCGGTCAGATCAGCCGGTGGCGCCAAGGGATCCGGCCCGCCTGTGTAGCGGCCGTACCGACTGTAATGGCGATGCGTTGCCATCCCTGTTCCCCCTCCCGGCTCTCAGCCGTAGATGGTGCCCTCGGCGTCCGCGTCCTTGGAGATCTTCTGGGACAGGAACAGGGCTTCCAAGGCCAGTTCAATGGCATTGGCCCGCTCACCGGGTGTTTCCGCGCTCAGTCGTTCGGCCAGTTGGTCGTACAGATTCACGACGTCGGCCGCTTCCGTTCCGCCGGATTCCTCACCGGAGGGGTGGCCGGGTTCGTCGTCGTCGTCGAGTGCGGGCAGGGAGTTCAGGAATTCTTGGGCAGGGACGTTGCCGCCGGTGCCGATGGTCACGGTGCCGTCCAGGGCTTCGATCAGTGGGCCCAGGTTGACCCCACGGAAGGCTGACTGCACGGTCTCCATGGTGGCCCGGCGCAGCAGGTGCTCCAGGATGGCGATTTCCCGGCCCTCCTCACCTGACTCGAATTCGATCTTTCCGGCCAGCACGTCCACGGCGGCCTCGATGTCCACCAGACGAGCCACCGCCTGGTCCTCCCCGTGGACGGTGGCCCTGCGCAGAGCCGCGGCAGCGGTGGTTTCCGCACCGGCAATGGAGAACCGGGCGGAGACACCCGAGCGCTGATCCACCGCGGAGGACTCGCGCAGCAACCGGGTGTAGCGGGCCAGGATCTCCAAGAGGGTGTCCGGTACCTGGGCCACCAGCTCGGCCTCCTGGCGAATCACGGCGATCTCGTCCGTCAACTCCAGGGGGTAATGAGTGCGAATCTCCGCGCCGAACCGGTCCTTGAGTGGGGTGATGATCCGCCCACGGTTGGTGTAGTCCTCCGGGTTGGCCGAAGCCACCACCAGGACGTCCAGGGGCAGGCGCAGCACGTAACCGCGGATCTGGACGTCACGTTCCTCCATGACGTTGAGCATGGACACCTGGATGCGTTCAGCCAGGTCAGGGAGTTCATTGATGGCCACGATGCCGCGGTGGGCGCGTGGAATCAGGCCGTAGTGGATGGTTTCCGGATCCCCCAGACGGCGGCCTTCTGCCACGCGAATGGGGTCCACGTCCCCGATCAGGTCGGCCACGGAAGTGTCCGGGGTGGCCAGCTTCTCCACGTAGCGTTCGTCGCGGTGGCGCCAAGTGATGGGCAGCGCATCACCCTCGTCCTGGATGCGGGCGCGGGTGGCGTCCGTGATGGGATCCAGGGGGTGTTCGTGCAGGTCAGAGTCCTCAACTTCCGGACTCCATTCGTCCAGCAGCCCCACCATGGTCCGCAGCAGACGGGTCTTGCCCTGGCCGCGTTCACCCAGCAGCACGATGTCATGGCCTGCAATCAAGGCCCGCTCCACCTGGGGCAACACCGTGTCCTGCAGGCCGTGCAGGCCGGGCCACGGATCACGGCCCTCCGCCAGGGCCGTCAGCAGATTGTGGCGGATTTCCTCACGCAATGGACGGTGCTCGATCCCCGCTGCACGGAGTTCACCAAGGGTCTTGATACTGGGGCGCTCAGTCACACTTCCAACGCTAGACCTGCCGTCAAGTGGGTGTTTGCTGCTGGCTCTGCCTGCCGAGCAGTGAGTTGTGCCGATCTTCTCCGCCGAACAGTGGTTTGTGCCGCCCATCAGCGCTGATGAGCGGCACAAATCGCTGCTGGAGTGACATCACCGGAACAAGACACCGGTCGGCGTCGGGCGGTGTTGTTGTTGCAACCATGCCTGGGACCGGTCCGGGCTGGTTGACGTACAAGTTGTACAAGGTGACCATGGAGCCATGTCCACCACTCCTCAACTCAGTTATTCATCCTCTGAAGCCCGCCAGAACTTCAAACAGGTGCTGGATGCCGCCGAGAACGACCATCTGGTGTCCGTGCACCGGGGCTCTGCGCACACCGCCCTGGTTTCTGGGCCACGCCTGCGCCGGTACCTGGAGTTGACCTGCCCGGCGCATGCTCGAACGGTGGTGGAAGAAGGCGGGTACGTGATCTTCCTGGACGGACGTCCTTTCGCTGCAGAAGGAGCCACCTTGCAGGAGGCGATCAATGACTTGATCGTTGTGCTGCGTGAATACGCGCAGGATTGGGGTTCTCGACTCCGGTTGGCTCCCAATCACGCGGATCACTGGGGTCTGGTGCAGTTGATCAATCTCTCCTCGGACCAAGAACTCACCGACTGGCTCAAGGCGGAAGGGTGAGTAAATACCCACCGGCCACCAGGGAGGACCACGATGACTTCTGTACGGTTGAAGGGTGGGTTCTTGTGCGTGGAGCATTGGGCAAGCCGGTTACACACCACCGCACCTATGAGCTGACTCTGACCGTCGGGCGAATCCTGAGAACTCGAATCTCACGGCCTGTGGATCGAACGCAGTACCGCCCGTCCCTGTGGGCACATGTTTCACGCGACCAGTTGGAAGTGACCGCTGATGAGTTCTGGACGTGCGCGCGGGATCGCGTGGTGCCCGGACGGAGCCGACCGGTTCAGCCTGATGCGCAGTCCCCGCCGCTGTACGTCGTGGAGCGCTTGATCAGGAAGGGATTGTCAGCACGGGAGATTGCATCCATGTCTGAGGATGAAGCAATCGAATGTCTGCACAGTATGTGGAGCCAGGAGCCTGGCCCCAGCGGGCCGGAGTAGCGTGGAGCCCGTGACAGACAGCCAGAGCACGGCGGCAGGAACCCCGCAGAAGCCCACCACGGTGATCTTGGTGCGCCATGGGCGGACGCCCACCACCGGCCAGGTTCTACCGGGCCGCGCACCCGGCTTGTACCTGTCCCAGACGGGGCGTGACCAGGCGCAACACGTGGCCGACCGACTGGCCGGAGTGCCCGTGAGTGCCATCTACACCTCTCCCATGGAGCGCACGCGTGAAACGGCTGAACCCACCGAGCGTGCCACCAGGCTCACTGCCGTGGTGGAGCCAGATCTGATTGAATGCGACTTCGGTGACTGGACGGGGCGCACCCTCACGGAGCTGATGAAACTGCCGGAGTGGTCGGCGGTGCAGCGGACGCCGTCGTCGTTCCGGTTCCCCAACGGCGAGAGCTTCAGCCATATGCAGGCGCGGATGGTGGATGTCGTGGAGCGGATCCAGGGCGCGCATCCGGGCGGCACGGTGGTGTGTTTCTCCCACGCTGATCCCTTGAAGGCTCTGCTGGCGCACGCACTGGGCAGTCATCTGGATCAGTTCCAGCGCATCGTGGTGGATCCGTGCTCGGTCTCCGTGATCGCGTATCACCCGGGGCAGGCGCCGCAGGTGCTGCGCGTCAACTCAACCGAGGGCTCCTTGGCGTCGTTGGTCTCCTGAGCCCATGTACGACGACGAAGCCCTCCTGGCCACCGGTGACATCGAACTGGTGGGGCTGATCGAGTCCAGCAGCAACTCCGCGCTGTTGGTGCAGGTCTTGGGTGAAGCCGAACAGTCCATGGCGGTCTACAAGCCTGAGGAGGGGGAGCGGCCGCTGCGTGATTTCCCGCCGCGGATCTACCGGCGTGAGCGCGCGGCCTATGTCCTGTCAGAGGGTCTGGGGTGGAATCTGGTGCCGCCCACCGTGCTGCGCGACGACGCCCCGTTCGGTCCCGGTTCCGTGCAGAAATTCATCCCGCATGACCCGCGGCAGCACTACTTCACGCTCTACGACAACCACCCAGAGACTCATGAGCAGTTGATGCGGACGGCGGTGTTCGACGTCGTTGCCAACAACACCGACCGCAAAGGTGGCCATGTGCTGTTGGGCGCGGACGGGCACGTGTGGGGGATTGATCAGGGGCTGTGTTTCTCCGCGCCGTTCAAGCTGCGCACGGTGATCTGGGAGTTCGCAGGCCTGCCGCTGCCGGAGGACCTGGTTGCTGACCTCCAGCGTTTGGAGGATGACCTGCCTGCTGAACTGGAGGAGTTGCTGTTTCCCGTGGAGCAGTACGCCATTCAGCTGCGGGTCCGTGAACTCCTGGATGCCGGGGTGCTCCCGTTCGACGAAACCGGCGGCTACCGCATCCCCTGGCCACCCCTGTGATCCACCATCGCCCAGACCTCCGTTTCAGCCCGTTTTCACGCTGATCCTGGGCTGAAACGGAGGTCTCGGCCGCGAGGGAGCGTACGCCGGGTGGGCGTGGCAACCTGTGGCCACTGGGTTGCCGTCGGTGTGATCCAGGTCTAGTGTCTCTGGTGAGTTGACGCTCACAGGATTGTTACTTGGCCTCCCGCTCGGGGAGCTGGTTCAAGGCAAGACCTGAGATGCACCACGGGTGCGTCTCGGGTCTTTTTTTGTGCCCGATTCCGCCACCCAGTCCGCCGAGCGTGACCAACGGAGCCCTTCACGACGACGTGCGGGGCGTGACTGACAAGGGAGATGGATCCATGGCAAAGGTGGATTATCCAGCTCTTGCCGACGACATTCTGGTGAAGGTCGGCGGAGCTGAGAACGTGGAGAACGCAACGCACTGCATCACGCGGCTGCGCTTGCGCATCCGTGACATGGAGAAGGTCGACAAGCAGGCGGTTGGCCAGCTGCCCGGTGTGATCACGGTGGTGGAGGCCGGCGGCCAGTTCCAGGTGGTCATCGGTGACAACGTTGGAACGGTTTACAACGCGTTTGCGCGGCGTTTGCCGGATGACGCGGAAGGGGCCGGATCCAGTGAGAAGCAGTCCGGACAGAAGCAGAGCCTGGTCAACCAGTTCATCCAGCTGATCTCATCGATCTTCCTGCCGGTGGTGTGGACCCTGGCTGGTGCCGGTCTGTTCAAGGCTTTTGTGGCTCTGGCGGTCACGCTGGGTGTGCTGAACCCCGAGTCCCAGACCTTCACCATCCTGGATGCCGCAGCTGACTCGGTGCTCTACTTCCTTCCCGTTCTGCTGGCGATCACCACGGCCAAGCGGTTTGGTGTCAACCAGTTCGTGTTGGTGGCCATTGCCGGTGCGCTGCTGTACCCGACCATCATTGCCTTGAATGAGACCGGGGAGCCTGTCCATTTCATGGGCATCCCCGTGATCATGACCAGCTACGTCTCCTCGGTCATCCCGATCATCGTGGCGGGTTGGTTGCTGAGCTATTTGGAACGTGGCATGGAGAAGATCCTGCCCACGGCCATCCGTAACTTCACCAAACCGCTGATCTCCCTGTTCGTGATGGTGCCGCTGGTGCTCATCCTGATTGGACCCATCTCCACCTACGCGGCACAGGGTCTGGCCGGCGGCATCACCTATCTGTTCAACCTGGCACCCTGGTTGGGTGGCGCCTTGATGGGTGGCCTGTGGCAGATCTTGGTGATCTTCGGACTGCACTGGGGCTTGGTACCGATCTTTGTCAATGACCTCACCACCGTTGGTTACAGCCTTCTGGCCGGCCCGGCAATCGCAGCAGTTCTGGCCCAAGGTGCATCCACATTGGCCGTGTTCCTGCGCAGCCGCAGCGCTAAGCGCCGCCAGCTGGCCGGCCCCGCAGCACTGTCCGGCATCATGGCTGGTGTGACCGAACCCGCGATCTACGGTGTGAACCTGCCGTTGAAGCGGCCCCTCTACTTCGGCGTGGTCGGCGGTGCCGTGGGTGGCGCCATCATCGGCATTGGCGGCGGTGCGGCGAACACCTTTGTGGTGCCCTCCGCCTTGGCGCTGCCTGCGTACATGTACGTGGGCAGCTTTGCCCTGACACTCATCGGCTGCGGTGTGGCCATGGTCATTGCCTTCCTGCTGACCTTCCTCTTCCTGGACCGCGAGACCCCGGACGACGTCGCAGCGCCCGCCACCGAGGCAGCCGTCCCGGCGCCCCCGGACCAGACCGCACCGGCCCCCCAGGACCCGGCCGCTGTCACAGGAGCCACCACGGCCGTTGCTGCAGGCAGTACCGCTGGATCCACCAGCACCGCGGCACAGGCCGGTGGTAGGTCGTCAGCCGCCACCATCTCCACGGGGACCAGTGGCCGCACCTCGGTGGTCGACGTCGTCGCCCCGGTCTCTGGGCGCATGGTCGCTTTGGAAGAGGTGCCGGACAAGGTGTTTGCCTCCGGTGCCCTGGGTACCGGTGTGGGGATCGTTCCGGAGCAGAACGAGGTCCGCTCGCCCATCTCCGGCAAGGTCATTTCCGTGGCAGCCTCCGGGCACGCCTTTGGACTGAAGTCCCCGG
The DNA here is from genome assembly GCF_000800955.1 of Kocuria sp. ZOR0020. Taxonomy (NCBI): domain Bacteria; kingdom Bacillati; phylum Actinomycetota; class Actinomycetes; order Micrococcales; family Micrococcaceae; genus Kocuria; species Kocuria sp. ZOR0020. The sequence continues at coordinate 11,283 of NZ_JROX01000041.1, read as the reverse complement.
ACGGAGTGGAGCTGCTGGTGCACATCGGCATCGACACCGTTGAGCTCAAGGGCCAGCACTTCACCAACGCGGTCAAGAAGGGGGATGCCGTCAACGCGGGGGACCTGTTGGCCACCGTGGACTTCGATGCCGTCAAGGTCGCGGGTTATGACCCCACCGTGATTCTGACCATCACCAACACCGCCAAGCTGCAAGAGGTCACCCCGGCTGTGGCCGGGCCGGTTGAGGTGGGCGCGCCCGCCGTCGTCGTGATTCCGTGACCCCAGGCCAACAAAACTGCAACGCACAAGGACAGGAGAAATCAATGACCACCACGTTCCCTGAAGGATTTCTGTGGGGCGGGGCCACCGCCGCCAACCAGTTCGAGGGTGCCTATGACCAGGGCGGGAAGGGCCTGTCCATCCAAGACATCATGCCCAAGGGCATCATGGCTCCGCCGTCGGAGGAGCCCACGGAGGACAACCTCAAGCTCACGGGCATTGACTTCTACAACCGGTATGCGGAGGACATCACTCTGTTCGCGGAGATGGGGTTCAAGACCTTCCGTTTCTCCATTGCCTGGAGCCGGATCTTCCCCAACGGCGATGACGCCACCCCCAATGAGGAGGGTCTTGCGTTCTACGACCGTGTTTTGGACGAGCTGGAAAAGCATGGCATTGAGCCGTTGGTGACCATCTCCCACTACGAGACCCCCTTGCACCTGGCCCGGGAGTACGACGGCTGGACGGACCGGCGGCTGATCGATTTCTATGAGCGTTACGCCCGGGTGCTTTTTGAGCGTTACGGGCAGCGGGTCAAGTACTGGCTGACGTTCAATGAGATCAACGCGATCATCCACGCACCCCTGATGGCTGGCGGCATTCTGACTCCCAAGGAGGAGCTCAGCAAGCAGGATCTGTACCAGGCGATCCACCACGAGCTGGTGGCCTCGGCCCGGGTGACTCGCCTGGCGCGGGAGGTTGCACCCGGTGCCCAAATCGGCTGCATGATCCTGGCCATGCCCACCTATCCGCTGACCCCGGATCCGGAGGACGTGCTCAAGGCGTTGCAAGCGGAGCAGGCCAACTACGCGTTTGGCGATGTCCACTGCCGCGGGTACTACCCCGGATACTTCCTTCGGACGCTGAGGGAAGCCGGTGTGGAGTTGGAGATCACCGATCAGGACCGTGAGGACCTGAAGAACACGGTGGATTTCGTGTCCTTCAGCTACTACTCGAGCGTCTGTGAATCGGCTGATCCGTCTCAGGAAGCCGGCGAGAGCAACATCATGGGTGGTATCAAAAACCCCACGTTGAAGGCTTCCGAGTGGGGTTGGCAGATCGACCCGGTCGGTCTGCGGATCGTGCTCAATGATTACTGGGACCGGTGGCAGAAGCCGTTGTTCATTGTGGAGAACGGGTTGGGCGCCAAGGATGAGCTGCTTGAGGTCGACGGCGTGAAGACCGTGCAGGACGATTACCGCATCGACTACCTCAACCAGCACTTGACCCAGGTGGGGGAGGCCCTTGCGGATGGTGTTGATCTTCTGGGTTACACCACTTGGGGTTGCATTGACCTGGTCTCCGCCTCCACCGCGCAGCTGTCCAAGCGGTACGGCTTCATTTACGTGGACCGCAACGACGACGGTCAGGGGAGTCTGGAGCGCTACCGCAAGAAGTCCTTTGGCTGGTACAAGGAGGTCATTGCCACCAACGGTGGTTCACTGACCGCCTGACCCGTCATCCCGCCTCACGTCACTGCCGAGACCTCCGTTTCAACCCGTTTTCACGCTGATCCTGGGCTGAAACGGAGGTCTCGGCGGGATGAGGACGTGGTCGTGCGGGCGTGTAGATGCGGGCAAGGCTGAGGGGAGGGAGAGACTTGGAGATTCTCAGGGTCTTCAACAACAACGTGGTCCTGGCACGATCCAGCCAGGGCGACGACGTCGTGCTGACCGGCCGCGGTCTGGGGTTCCAGGCCAAACCAGGGCAGAGCGTGGACGAATCCAAGGTGGTGCGGACCTTTGCGCCCGTGGACGGACGGGATGTGGACCACCTGGGCCAGCTGGTGGCTGCCGTTCCGCCGGAACACGTCAAGCTGGCGGTGGTTGCCCTGGAAGCTGCCGGCCTGTCCGAAGTGGCGGACAGCAGCCCGTCCCTGTTGGTCACGCTCTCCGACCACCTGAGTTTTGCCATCAAGCGTGTCCGCGAGGACATCCGGTTGGACTACCCCCTGGAGAGCGAGGTCGGCCACCTGTTCCCCCAGGAACTGGCCCAGGCCCGGAAGGTCCTGGCGTCCGTGAACCAGGTCAGTGAAGTCCAACTCCCGGACGGGGAGGTCGTGGCCATTGCCATGCACCTGGTCAACGTGGGGTTCACCACCGGGGATCTGTCCTACACGTACAAGCTCACGGGCATCCTCCAACAGCTGCTGGACGTGGTGGGGGAGACCTACGGGCGCAAGTTGGAGAGCACCAGCATCAGTGTGGCCCGCTTCATCACCCACTTGCGTTACCTGTTCGTCCGCATCCAGTCGGGCAAGCAGTTGGAGGGTGAGCCCTCCGCCGTCGGAAAAGCGATCCGGGAGTCACAGCCCGAGGCCTACCGGTGTGCGGAACTGGTGGCCACCCTGCTGGACCTGCGCCTGGACACCACCGTGACACCGGATGAAACCGCCTACCTGGCGCTGCACATCGCGCGCGTGGTGACAGACCCCCGCGCCTGAGCGGGGCGGGAGCCCGATAGGCTCAAAGTATCCAACCCGAGGAGAACTCCCGCATGACCGACTACCGCCTGGCTGCCTTTGACATGGACGGCACCCTCCTGGATTCCACCCGTGACCTGCAGCCCGGCACGCGCCGCGCCTTTGACGCCATGCACGCCGCGGGGACGCGGATCATGTTGGCCTCCGGGCGGCCGATCCCCGGGTTGGCCATGTTGGCGCGCAAACTGGGTCTGGGGGAGAACCTGGTGTTCGCCGGGATGAACGGTTCCGTGGTGGTGGACCAGGCCACGGGTGAGGAAATTGCCCGGCACCCGCTTCCGGCAGACATCGCCAAGGACCTGATTGCCCGAGCCCAGGCGCACGGAATCATGGTCATGCTCCCGCACGGGGATGAGCTGATCGTGGAGGATGCCACCCATCCTCGGGTTCAGTACGAGGCCAACGGAAACGATCTCACCGTCCGCGTCGTCGACTCCCTGGTGGAGTTCCAGGAGGCCCCCACCAAGGTCCTGTTCTGCGCCGAGCTGCCGGACCTGGCCCCGCTGCACGAGGAACTGATGCGAGACCTGGGTGGCCGGATCGAGCTGGCGTACTCCTCACACATCTACATGGAGGCCACTGCGGCCGGTGTGGACAAGGGGTCCGCCATCACGGACCTCTGTGAGGCCAACGGGATCACGTTGGACCAGGTAATCGCCTTTGGAGACAACGGCAACGACGTCAACATGCTGCGCACCGCCGGCCTGGGGGTGGCCATGGCCAACGGCATTCCGGATGCTCGCGAGGCCGCTGACGTGGTCACCACCTCCAATGACGACGAAGGCATTGCCCGCATTCTGGTCCAACACTTCGATTTCGAATTGCCGCCGACGGCATGAGGGAGCTTGCCACTCTCTGCAGCCGTGTTGGAATGGTGTGAACCGTGATGCACGCGGCCATGTCCGGAAGGGCTCTGGTGCCGCACCAATGAATGGAGATGACCGATGACTGTTGAATCCCTGGTCCTGGTGGCCAATGCCGGTGAGGGAAGTATCTCCGTGTTCCGATGTGACGGGGACTCCCTGCAGCGCCTGTCTGTGACCCAGGGGCTGACGGGGTGCTCCAACTTTGCGGTGGATTCCGAGCGCAACCTGGTGCACGCGGCCGTCAAGGGTGACCCTGCCGGGATCGTGACCTTGACGCTGGACCGCGAGTCCGGACAACTGGAGCAGGTGGGTCGAGTGGATCTGCCGCAGGGCGGGATGAACTACCTCTGGCTCACTCGCGGCGCAACGGCCCTGCTGGGGGCTGCCTACGGCGCCGGTTACGGCATCACGGCACCCGTGGACGGAACCACAGTTGGTGCACCCGTGTCCACGGTCGAGTTCCCCAACCTCCACTCGGTTGCCACAAGCTCTGACGGCCGCTTTGCCTACTTTGTGTCCCTGGGCGCGGATCTGGTGGCGCAGTACGCGCTCGCTGATGACCTCACGCTGACTCCTCTGGCATCGGAAACCGTTGCTGCCCCGGAAGGTTCCGGTCCACGCCACCTGATCTTCAACAAAGCCGAAGACACTCTCTACGTGCTGACCGAGTTCTCCGGAGAGGTCCTGCGCTTCAACCGGGACACCACCACGGGTGAATTGACCGCGGTGGATGCCACCAGCTCCGTGGATCCCGATGCCGACCTGCAGCAGGGAGTTCTGGGCGGTGACCCACTGGATGAGCACGCCATCTGGGGTGCGGACATCCACTGGGGTGCCGGGCAGAACCACCTGTGGGTCTCAGAGCGCACCGAGAGCACCCTGGCGGCCGTGGGAGTTGCTGCTGATGGCTCCCTGACCCCGCCGTCGGACTACGTGGTGACTGAAACTCAGCCGCGGGGGTTCGCCACCAGTGCTGATGGCCGCCTGCTGGTGGCAGCCGGCGAGCGTTCCACCGAGGTCTCGCTCTACGCCGTGGACGGTGATCAACTGCAACTGCTGGACCGCGTGGAGACCGGCAAGGGCGCCAACTGGGTGCGCTTCGTCTGAGCGCGGCAGCGCCCGCTGCGTGAGATCACCACGTACTGATGAGATGACACCCAACTGCAGGTGACCTCATCAGTACGTGGTGATCTCAAGGGCTTTACCTGGCGCTCACAATTCCGCGGCAAGGCGGGTGCCCTGGTTGATGGCTCGTTTGGCGTCCAGCTCGGCAGCGACGTCGGCGCCTCCGATCACATGCACGCTCACTCCGCGCTCGCGCAGGGGTGCGGCAAGTTCATTGCGGGAGACCTGGCCAGCGCAAATGATCACGGAGTCAACGGGCAGCACAACGGGGACCCGTTGTTCCGTCCCTCCGCCCTGGTCAGCCACGTCAGCGCCGTCGAGCCGCCCGGACAGTTCCTGCACCGCGGGAGAATCAGCGGGCAGGGTGAGGTGCAGGCCGTCGTCGTCAATGCGTTCATAGGTGGCCGCCGGGATCATCCGCACGCCCTTGTGTTTCAGGGAGGCCCGGTGCACCCAACCAGTGGTCAGACCCAGGTCCTTGCCGATGGCCGTGGAGCGCCGTTGCACCAGGAACACCTGACGCGGGGACGGTTCAGGTGAGGTGGGGCCCAGGCCACCGGGTGCGTTGCCACCTGTCACACCCCATTCCGACTGCCAGCGCGGCAGATCCAAGGTGGGGGAAGTCGCATGGGTCAGGAACTCGGAGACATCCACTCCGATCCCACCGGCGCCCATCACGGCCACCCGCGCGCCGGGCTCCCGTTCACCGTTCAGCAACTGCGGATAGGTGATCACGCACGGGTGATCCAGACCCGGAATGGAGGGCACGCGGGGTGCCACGCCGGTTGCCAGGACGACGTCGTCGAACCCGCCGGAGACCAGCTGATCTGCGTCAACCTGAGTGGAGAGGTGGACCGTGACTCCGGTCAGTTCCAACTGGCGGGTGAAGTAGCGGATGGTCTCAGAGAATTCCTCCTTGCCGGGGATCCGCTGGGCCAGCGCGAACTGTCCACCCAGATGATCTCGGGCTTCGAACAACTCCACCCTGTGACCGCGCTGGGCCAGAGCCACCGCACAGGACAAACCTGCCGGGCCGGCTCCTACCACCGCAATGCGTTTGACGGTCCGCGTGGGGCTGAGCGTCAACGTGGTCTCGTGACCGGCCCGCGGATTGACCAGGCACGTGGCGCGTTTGTGCGCGAACGTGTGATCCAGGCAGGCCTGGTTGCACGCGATGCACGTGTTGATCTCATCAGCTCGATCCTCCCCGGCCTTGGCCACCCACTGCGGATCAGCCAGGAACGGACGGGCCATGGACACCAGATCGGCCTGCCCATCAGCCAGGATGGCTTCTGCCGTTTGCGGCATGTTGATCCGGTTGGATGCCGCCACGGGGACTTTCACCTCAGCCCGTAAAGCTGCTGTGACGTCAGTAAATGCCGCTCGCGGCACAGACGTGACAATGGTGGGCACACGTGCCTCATGCCAGCCGATGCCCGTGTTGAACACGTCCACTCCGGCAGTTTCCAGCTCCCGGGCCAGGGCCGCCACCTCCGGCCAGGCCTGGCCGCCGTCCACCAGGTCCTGCAGAGAAATCCGGTACATGACCAGTGAGTCCGGGGCCGCTGCCCGGACCGCTCGGGCCACCACCACCGGGAAACGACGACGACGCTCAGCATCCCCGCCCCACTCATCCGCCCGCTGATTCGTGCGTTCGACCAAGAACTGATTGAGCAGATAACCCTCCGAGCCCATGATCTCCACACCGTCATACCCGGCCTCCTGGGCCAGGGTGGCAGCGCGGGCAAAGGACACGATGGTGTCCGTGATCTGTTGCGGAGTCATCTCCGCAGCCGGATACTTGTTGATGGGTGCCTGGGACGCGGAGGGTGCCACAGCATCCGGGTGGGCGGCGTAGCGGCCCGCGTGCAGCAACTGCAGCAGGATTTTCCCACCGGCTTGATGCACTGCGTCGGTGACGGTGCGGTGCCGGGTGGCTTGCTCCGTCGTCGTCAAACTGCCGCCACCGGGGTAGAGGACACCGGTTTCATCCGGACTGAAGCCTCCGGTGACCACCAAAGCGGCACCGCCGCGGACCCGTTCGGCAAAGTAGGCGGCCAGCTCCGGGAACTGTTCCGGTTCATCCTCCATGCCCGTGTGCATGGAGCCCATGATCACGCGGTTGGGCAAGGTCAGGCAGCCCAGGGTGACAGGTGTGAACAGGTGGGGGTAGGCGGTCATCTGGATCCTATGGTGCAGTGCGTGGCGGCCCGCGGTGGAGCCAACCGTGAGGCGGCGGTGTGGGCCGGGTCACCACTGTACGCAAGAATCCGTGTTTGGTGGGACTTCGGGTTTCGATAACTTCTGGGTCAGGTTTGCTGTTGGTGGCTACCGGTGCGGCGTATGGGCATGGAAAGAGGCCGCCGCGGATTGGGAAGATCGCGGCGGCCTCTGGCTGAGGGCGGACGTGAGGGGCAGCGGCTCACGGCACAGGAGGAACCTTGTCAGCAGGTGATGGGCGTGAAATCCATGGTGGCGGTCTGCGTGTACGGGGTGCCGCTCTTGACTGCTGTAGCTCCCCCCACTGCGGTGGCGGAGAAGGAAAACACGCCCGCAGATCCAGGGGCAATCGCCTCCGGGAAGGTGATGGTGATGCTGGTTGAGGTCTGCGTGATCACCGGGGTGGGCAGGTTCTGTGTGTAGAGCTCGGGCTGGATGGCACCAAAGGCCTTGAACCGGTCAACACCCAACGGCTGACCCATGGTGGTGGGATTCGTGTACGAGGAGTCAAAGGGAATCTTGATGGTGGCCCCGGCCTCCGCGCCGCCGCCAGTGGACGGAAAGCCGACCGGGATGCGCCAGTTCAGGATCTGCTCTCGGTTGGCAGTGACCCAGTGCTGGATGGACATGGCGCCGGGGGGTGTGGACTCCAGTGTGGCCTGGGCGTCAAAGTTGGCGTTCGAGTAGTCCGGGTCCGTGTAAACAATGCGGGACTGGGCAAACCAGGAGGTTGCCTCGCACTGGGAGGCGGCGTAGGCCGGTGCTGCTCCAGCAACCATGATGGCGGGTACGGTCCAGGCCGCTCCCCGAACCACGGTGCGTCGGGATGGTTGGGTGCGCGGGGACGCGGTGGGACCGTTGGTCATGAGGGCTCCAAGGGCTGAAAATCGGGGAGAACAGCTCTCGACGCATCGAGTCGCCGAGTGGAGCACAGTGTATTCCGGCAGCATCACATCCAATGCACCTGAAATGTATGTTAAAGAATGAGTCTTGTTGTTCCTTGTCAGCCGGGATGATCTGGTGTTCAGGTCTTCTGTTGATGCGTCACAATGTGATGGGCTGTGCATCAATCAGGCGTGCAAGCCACGGCGCAGGGCCTCAACTTTCTGATCCCGGAACGCCCGCATGGACGCAGTCATGGGGTTCAGGAATTCAGCGGCGTGATACATACCGGATTCAATGTGAAGTTCGCACGGCACCCCCGCGGCTTGGAGACGGCGGGCGTAGTCCACGTCCTCGTCATAGAACAGATCCCGATCACCCACGCCGATCCACGCGGGGCCAGCCCCTCCAGGTTCTCCCGCCGAGCGGGGGCTGCGTATTCGGGGGCATGGTCCATGCGGGGCTCCCTACCCAAGTAGGCACTCCACCCAAACGCGTTGGAGGCACGTGTCCACACGAACAGACCGCGACGTGGATCAACATGGCGCAGCGTGGTGCGGTCATCCAGCATGGGGTAGATCAACATCTGGAACTTCACGGGCAGCCCCTGATCGGCTGCCTTCTGCGCAACAGCAGTGGCCAGCCCGCCCCCGGCCGATTCGCTGGCCACTGCCAGGCGATGCGGGTCAATTCCCAGGTCAGATGCCAGTTCGTGCATCCAGGTGAAGGCGTGGAAGCAGTCGTTGAACCCGGCGGGAAAGGGGTGTTCCGGGGCGAATCTGTAATTCAGGTTGACCACCCTGGCGCCCGCTTCCTTGGCGATGCGCAAGCAGGTCAAGTGGTTCTGCTCCGGGGCGCCCGTGACCAGGCCATCGCCGTGGATCCACAGCACTCCGGGAGTTGGGCCCGCGGTGTGGCGGGGTCCGTAGAACAGAACGTCCACCGCGGGCTGATCCTGCGTTGCCGGGATCTGCACCTGACGGCATTCCACGGCCTGGGTGCTGAACTACAGCGCCGGCGCCAGAGCCTTGAACACTCGGCGCCGGGTGTGGGCTGCATCCTTGGTGACACCATTCTGCAGGGCAAACAAGGCTGGCGACCGCGATTCTGGGGCCACGCTGTGCAGTTCGGGCGAGTTCTTGGCAATCAGCCGGGCTGACCAGGCCGCAAGTGCGGCAGCAGGGGCGCCCACCATCAGCGCTGCGGGAAGTCGACGGCGCAAAGTCATCAGCTCTCCAAGTTCTGTTGGATCTCACCCACCCGCCCTCATCGCCGAGTAGGCCGTTCGATGGTCCCTGACTGGTTCAGCGGTGATCAAACGGCCTACTCGGCGGGTGGGGAGGTGTGGAGTTCAGCGGCCGGGGACGTGATCCGGTGGACCGTCCCGTAGACGTCCATGGCACCGAAGTCATCCACACGGACCACGACGCCGTTCGGCCCGGTTTCCTGAATCGTCACCTTGACCCGCCGCCCGTCGGGGAGGTCGATCCACCATGGTTCGGCCAAGTGCCGCAGTCCATTGACCTCCAGACGTTCTTCGGCTGTAGCCAAGTCGGTGGGTTCTCCCAGTGGGCGTCCCAGGAGGTCGATGGGGAGGAAATCGCCGTCGTCGGTCAGCACAATTGTGCCGACTGTCTCGCCGTCTGAAGCCCTGATGTGTTGGAAGGACTCCTGGGAGGGGTCTGCGCTGGGGGTACTCATGTCCCAAAAACTACAGCCATGAGCCGCCACCCCCTCCCGCCGAGTAGGCCGTTTGATCGCTCCTGACTGGTTCAGCGGCGATCAAACGGCCTACTCGGCGATGAGGGCAGGTGAGGACGGGGGCGTGTCAGCCGAGGAGCATGCCCGCGATGGCCGCGCTCATCAAGTTGGCCAAGGTGCCGGACAGAACGGCCAGCAGCCCCAGGCGGGCAATACGTTTGCGCTGGGTGGGGGCCAGTCCGCCCAGGGCGCCGATCTGGATGGCCAGGGTGGCAAAGTTGGCAAAACCGGTCAGCGCAAACGTCACGATCGCCTGCGTCTTGGCGGAATAGTTGGCCACTTCCGGACCGAACGCGCTGAACGCCACGAACTCGTTGAGCACCAACTTTCGGCCCAGGTAGCTGCCGGCATCAATGGCCTCGTTCCACGGCACGCCAATCAGGAACATGACGGGGGCGAGCACGTAGCCCAGGATCTGCTCCATGGTCAGCGCTTCCAGCCCGAACACCCCGCCCACAGCACCCAGAATGGTGTTGACCAGGGCGATCAACGCAATGAAGGCCAGCAGCATGGCACCAACGTTCAGCGCCAGCCCCAGACCCTCACTGGCCCCGCGGGCGGCGGCATCGATCACGTTGGCGGGTTCGTCGTCGTCATTGGTGGTGGACTGGTCGGCCACTCGGTCCACGGTCTGGACTTCGGACGGGGCTTGGGAGTCGACGACGTCGGGTGTTTGCGTCTGTTGCCGCCGACTCAGTTCCCCGGCGGATTCCGTGGCCGCGCCCCGCTGGCCACCGCGTTGAAAGGCCCCCATGAGGCCCTTGCGCTGTTTTGGTTCGATTGTGGTGGTGCTGCCGTTGCCCTGCCATTCGGCACTCTCCAGGGCGCCGGCGGGAACGATGATCTTGGTCATGAACAACGCCCCGGGAGCGGCCATGAAACTGGCCGCAATCAGGTACTGCAGCTCCGCGCCCAGCAGTGAATAGCCCACCATGACGGAGCCGGCCACGGTGGCCATGCCACCCACCATCACGGCAAACAATTCGGAGGTCTTGAGGTTGGGCAGGTGGCGCTTGATCAGCAGCGGCGCCTCGGACTGGCCCAGGAAAATGTTGGCCGCGGCATTCATGGACTCAGGCACAGTGGTGCCGAACAGCTTGGCCATGGCCCCGCCGATGATCTTGACCACCCACTGCAGGACCCCGATGTAGTAGAGCACCGCAGTCAGGGAGGCGAAGTAGACGATCACCGGCAACACCTGGAAGGCGAACACGGATCCGTCCTCCGGAAGCACCGGGCCGAACAGGAAGCTGACACCGGCGTTGGCGGAGTCGATCACCGCTTGAACGCCGCCGGTCAGGGTTTCCAGCGCGACTCGGCCCCACGGGACGTACAGCACCAGGACACCGAACAAGATCTGCGTGAGCAGCGCCAGGCCCACAGTGCGCAGCTTGATCTTGCGGCGGTCCACGGAAAAAAGAACAGCGACGACGATGATGAAAATCATTCCGCCCAGGCCTCACAACACGTTCATGTCGACACCCACCGTCCGGCTCGGTTGTTCATCAACACCATCTCACAGTGAGGTGGCATCCCTCACGGCCAGCCCCTCACAGTAAGGCCCCCTCACAGCCGAGTAGGCCGTTTGATCGCCCCTGAATGGGTCAGCGGCGATCAAACGGCCTACTCGGCGGGAGGGGGAGGGGGGTGCCTCTATGGTTTTCGTCAAGCCGCCAGAGCGACTGAC
>NZ_JROX01000384.1:0-362 GCF_000800955.1 Kocuria sp. ZOR0020 | reverse complement strand
AAGGCAATTTCAAAAGAAACAATAGAAAAAAGAGACAATTATGATTCGCTTCTGGGAGATTTACACACAGATTACTTAAATTTTATGTATGATAGAGCATTTAAATACTCAATAAACAAAGAAACAAATAAAGTTGAGTATGAACAAAAGTTTCATACAGTTTATTCTTTCGAAAGATATTTAAACAACATTAATCAAAAATCACTGGCAAGTTGGGCTAGAAGAAAATATGGAGAAAATATGAAAAACTTTAACACAAAAACAAATAAAATGGCATCTGATGAATATGAAAAAATCATTTATAGAAAAACTTATGGCAAAAAAGATGACGCTATAAGAGAAAAATTAAATAACGAACAACC
>NZ_JROX01000383.1:0-339 GCF_000800955.1 Kocuria sp. ZOR0020 | reverse complement strand
CGCCTCCGTGAAGTTCGACGGCGTCCACCGCGGCGCGCGTTTGACCATGCCCGAACCCACGGAACTGACCCAGGAGCAGACCGCCACCTGGTGGACGGCTGACACCGTGGAGGACCTGGTCCGACACATGGAAAAGGCCCACCCCACCTGGGTGTGGGCTTCTACCACGGACTGAACGCTCGCAGACTGAGCGCTCACAAACTGAGCACCGCGGTCTGAGCACCCAAAAACACCACATCAACGCCTTCAAGAGGACACAACATGGCCCAGGAACGCATCACCAGCACCGGCTCCAAGCGGGAAGAGGAGACACCCCTTCCCGATTCTGCCCCCGCCCCC
>NZ_JROX01000382.1:0-457 GCF_000800955.1 Kocuria sp. ZOR0020 | reverse complement strand
AAGAAAAATAGACAATCCTTCTATTCATGGAAAATGGACGAAACCTATATCAAAATTAAGGGACGTGGGCATTATCTTTATCGTGCAATTGATGCGGACGGCTTAACCTTAGATATCTGGTTACGAAAGAAACGGGATACGCAAGCAGCCTATGCTTTCTTAAAACGACTCCATAAACAGTTTGGTGAGCCGAAAGCAATTGTGACCGATAAAGCACCTTCTCTTGGCTCCGCCTTTAGAAAGTTACAGAGTGTGGGTTTATATCCTAAGACAGAGCACCGAACTGTGAAGTATCTTAACAATTTAATAGAACAAGACCATCGACCTATTAAACGACGGAATAAATTTTATCAAAGTCTCCGTACAGCCTCTTCCACGATTAAGGGCATGGAGACCCTTCGAGGAATATACAAAAAGAACCGAAGAAATGGAACGCTCTTCGGCTTTTCGGTGTCTA
>NZ_JROX01000381.1:0-212 GCF_000800955.1 Kocuria sp. ZOR0020 | reverse complement strand
AAGTCAAATGGCATTGATACGTTTTCCTTGATCCAAGCGAAAGCTCCGTCAAAGTCTTGTCTTAATAAGCTCATTTTATCCACGATGTCGATAATTTGCTCTCTCTCTTCTTCTGTGTACATGTAACCACCTTTCTAGAAAGGAAGTTCTGATTCATCAACTTCAACAGGTTCAGAACCACCAAATAAGTCTTGTTTAGCTTGTGATTGACT
>NZ_JROX01000380.1:0-3684 GCF_000800955.1 Kocuria sp. ZOR0020 | reverse complement strand
ACGGTTCGAGGCCCCTAACCCTGTTTGTGGTGTTAATGCGGCGGTGACTTACTCTCCCACACCCTCACGAGTGCAGTACCATCAGCGCTGTAGGCCTTAGCTTCCGGGTTCGGGATGGGACCGGGCGTTTCCCCCACGCTATAACCACCGCACAACAACACAACTATCCAACAACCCTCTAAACCAAAACCCCCAAGACCACCGCCACCCACCATCACAGTCAGCAACCAGCCCCAAGAACCCCAGTTCAACGGGTGTGTTACCCGAAAACCATACAGTGGACGCGAACACAACCCCCGCTCACCAACCACACCCCTACCACAAAGGAAAAGCCTGGTTGTTGTGACACATGCGTGCGTGTGTGTAGATCTTCGGCGTATTAGTACCAGTCAGCTCCACAACTCTTACAGTCGCTGCTTCCACATCCGGCCTATCAACCCAATCATCTCCTGGGCACCTACACCAACACAATGTTGGAAGGAAATCTCATCTCGAAGCAAGCTTCCCGCTTAGATGCTTTCAGCGGTTATCTCTCCCGAACGTAGCCAATCAGCCATGCTCCTGGCGGAACAACTGACACACCAGAGGTTCGTCCGTCCCGGTCCTCTCGTACTAAGGACAGACCTTCTCAAATTTCCAACGCGCGCAGCGGATAGGGACCGAACTGTCTCACGACGTTCTGAACCCAGCTCGCGTGCCGCTTTAATGGGCGAACAGCCCAACCCTTGGGACCAACTCCAGCCCCAGGATGCGACGAGCCGACATCGAGGTGCCAAACCATGCCGTCGATATGGACTCTTGGGCAAGATCAGCCTGTTATCCCCGAGGTACCTTTTATCCGTTGAGCGACGGCCATTCCACAATGTACCGCCGGATCACTAGTCCCGACTTTCGTCCCTGCTCGAGCCGTCACTCTCACAGTCAAGCTCCCTTGTGCACTTACACTCAACACCTGATTGCCAACCAGGCTGAGGGAACCTTTGGGCGCCTCCGTTACTCTTTAGGAGGCAACCGCCCCAGTTAAACTACCCATCAGGCACTGTCCCTGACCCGGATCACGGGCCGAAGTTAGACATCCAGAGCGACCAGAGTGGTATTTCAACAACGACTCCCCAAACACTAGCGTGCCCGGTTCACAGTCTCCCACCTATCCTACACAAGCCGCACCAAACACCAATACCAAACTATAGTAAAGGTCACGGGGTCTTTCCGTCCTGCTGCGCGTAACGAGCATCTTTACTCGTACTGCAATTTCGCCGAGTTCATGGTTGAGACAGTAGGGAAGTCGTTACTCCATTCGTGCAGGTCGGAACTTACCCGACAAGGAATTTCGCTACCTTAGGATGGTTATAGTTACCACCGCCGTTTACTGGGGCTTAAATTCTCCGCTTCGACATACGTCTAACAGGTCCTCTTAACCTTCCAGCACCGGGCAGGAGTCAGTCCGTATACATCGTCTTACGACTTCGCACGGACCTGTGTTTTTGATAAACAGTCGCTTCCCCCTGGTCTCTGCGACCCCTACACGCTCCACACCGCTTGTGTGCATCACGCTCAGGGCCCCCCTTCTCCCGAAGTTACGGGGGCATTTTGCCGAGTTCCTTAACCATGATTCTCTCGAACGCCTTAGTATTCTCTACCTGATCACCTGTGTCGGTTTAGGGTACGGGCGGCTAAAACCTCACGTCGATGCTTTTCTCGGCAGCATAGGATCACCGAATCCCCCACCAAAGGGGTCCCATCACGCCTCAGGCACACACCCCGCGCATTTAACAACGGGGAACCCTACACGCTTAGACCAGGACAACCATCGCCTGGCTCGGCTACCTTCCTGCGTCACACCTGTTAACACGCTTACCTCCCCGGATCAGGCCCCACACCACACACCACAACGCAACCAACACAAATGCTGATTGCGAGACGGGTGCGAGGAGTGGTTAGTATCCCCAGCTCAGTATTGACGGTTTTTCGCCGGTACGGGAATATCAACCCGTTGTCCATCGACTACGCCTGTCGGCCTCGCCTTAGGTCCCGACTCACCCAGGGCAGATTAGCTTGACCCTGGAACCCTTGATCATCCGGCGGACGGGTTTCTCACCCGTCATTCGCTACTCATGCCTGCATTCTCACTCGAACGGGTTCCACCACTCGGTTACCCGGCGACTTCACCACCCGCTCGACGCTCCCCTACCCAACACACACCCATTACAGGAACAATTGTGTATTGCCACGACTTCGGCGGTGTACTTGAGCCCCGCTACATTGTCGGCGCGGAATCACTTGACCAGTGAGCTATTACGCACTCTTTCAAGGATGGCTGCTTCTAAGCCAACCTCCTGGTTGTCTAAGCAACTCCACATCCTTTCCCACTTAGCACACGCTTAGGGGCCTTAGTCGGTGGTCTGGGCTGTTTCCCTCTCGACCATGAAGCTTATCCCCCACGGTCTCACTGCCACGCTCTCACTTCACCGGCATTCGGAGTTTGGTTGACGTCAGTAACCTGGTGAGGCCCATCAGCCATCCAGTAGCTCTACCTCCGGGAAGAAACACGCAACGCTGCACCTAAATGCATTTCGGGGAGAACCAGCTATCACGAAGTTTGATTGGCCTTTCACCCCTACCCACAGCTCATCCCCTCCATTTTCAACTGAAGTGGGTTCGGTCCTCCACACGCTCTTACACGCGCTTCAACCTGGCCATGGGTAGATCACTTCGCTTCGGGTCTAGATCACGCCACTCAAACGCCCTCTTCAGACTCGCTTTCGCTACGACTACCCCACACGGGTTAACCTCGCGACATGACACTAACTCGCAGGCTCATTCTTCAAAAGGCACGCCATCACCCCACACCCCCAAAGGGGTCAAGGCTCTAACGGCTTGTAAGCACACGGTTTCAGGTACTCTTTCACTCCCCTCCCGGGGTACTTTTCACCTTTCCCTCACGGTACTGGTCCACTATCGGTCATCAGGTAGTATTCAGGCTTACCAGGTGGTCCTGGCAGATTCACACGAGATTCCACGAGCCCCGTGCTACTCGGGACAACGCCACACGCGGCGGACAGCAGTTTCGTCTACGGGACTCCCACCCTCTACGGCACACCACTCAACGATGCTTCGACTACCACTCCGCACTCACGCACCCAGATCGACAGCTCTGAGAACAGCGCATCCCACAACCCCGCTGATGCAACCCCTGCCAGGTATCACACACCAACGGTTTAGCCACATCCGCTTTCGCTCGCCACTACTCACGGAATCACTATTGTTTTCTCTTCCTGCGGGTACTGAGATGTTTCACTTCCCCGCGTTCCCCCCTACACCCTATGAATTCAGATGCAGGTCGCCACCCTCACAGATGACGGGGTTTCCCCATTCGGACATCCTCGGATCACAGCCCGCTTATCGACTCCCCGAGGCTTATCGCAGATTACCACGTCCTTCATCGGCTCCTGATGCCAAGGCATCCACCGTGCGCCCTTAACAATCTACAAACAGACACACATAAAAACATACAAAAATGTTCTCGATCACATAAAGAACAAGATGCTCGCGTCCACTATACAGTTCTCAAACAACACACCCACACACCACCACCACACAAACACACGTTCGCGTGATCCTGACGCAGGGTCATCGACGGAAACAACCACCCCTACCCACCAGCAGCACACCCCGCCACCCCCC
>NZ_JROX01000379.1:0-279 GCF_000800955.1 Kocuria sp. ZOR0020 | reverse complement strand
ACCTCGCGGCGCGGGAAGTGAAGCTGAGCATCGCCGGATCGGTGTATGACCCGACGGACCCGATGGGCAAACTGTTGTTCAACGTGCTGGCGATGGTCGCCGAGTTCGAAGCCGACCTCATCCGTGCCCGCACCCGCGAGGGTATGAAGGTCGCCAAGGCCAAGGGCCGGCTGCGCGGGAAGTCACCGAAACTCACCCCCCGGCAAGAAGCTCACCTCGTCCAGCTACATGCTGCCGACGAGCACACCGTGGGCGAGCTGGCCGAGCTGTTCAGCGTGG
>NZ_JROX01000378.1:0-237 GCF_000800955.1 Kocuria sp. ZOR0020 | reverse complement strand
CGTTACCTTTTCCGCGGCGCCTGGATCGTCCAGGATGAGCAGGTGCCGGCCAGCCGGTCCTCGGCATGATCGTTGCCCCCAGTCGCACTCATGATCCGGGGGGTGTTGTCACCGAGGACCGGTCTGGTGATCACGGATCGCTGATAGAGGCGGGAGCTCTTCTTCGGGAGGGCCTTTGTAACGTGGATGCCGAGCGTGATCACCACAGGGCTGGCCAGCACGACCATGGCCTAGCTG
>NZ_JROX01000040.1:0-392 GCF_000800955.1 Kocuria sp. ZOR0020 | reverse complement strand
GGGACGGGCCCTGCCACTTGGGGAATGGCAGGGCCCGTCAAAACGTCCATATCGGGGGAACAGGACGTCAACCGCGCGCGGGAATCATCCGGAAGCACATTGGGGATCGCAACCGGGCCGATACGCGCAGCACCTTCAATATAGGGGACAAGCTGTCCCCACACAAGTGGTCGATTTATCATCAGTTCTCCACTCGTGGAGCCTTCGGAATCCACGCCCCACGTGCGCGGAGCCTGAAACGCCCCATGCGGGAGCAAATCCCCCCTC
Organism: Kocuria sp. ZOR0020; assembly: GCF_000800955.1. NCBI lineage: Bacteria > Bacillati > Actinomycetota > Actinomycetes > Micrococcales > Micrococcaceae > Kocuria > Kocuria sp. ZOR0020. The sequence continues at coordinate 125 of NZ_JROX01000040.1, read as the reverse complement.
AAACGCGGGTCCATCAGCTGATTCACACCGAGGCTCCCCACATGTTGATAGTTCTTCATAAACTTCTAAAGGCGGGATTTGCCTGGAAAGCAACAATCGGCAACAGGTGGGGCTCATCACTGTTC
>NZ_JROX01000377.1:0-1153 GCF_000800955.1 Kocuria sp. ZOR0020 | reverse complement strand
GGTGCCATCGTGCAGACCGACCTCACGGGTCGGGTTCACGGCACCGTCGATGATCCGGTCCGCCCGTGCCCGAGCGTTGAGCGTGGTGACGGTCTCGTGGGTCTCGGCCACGAGGATCGACGCTCGGCCGGTGGCGAGGTCGCGCTGCCAGGCGGTATAGGCGGCGTCGATCATCGCCTCTGATTCGCCGCCAGTGATCCGCCCGTGGTCGATGAGCGTGTCGATCGCTTCGGTGCGGCCGTGGCGGAGTTGCAAGGAGGTGGTCTTCTCCCAGGCGTGGGTGAAGCGGTGCAGGTCGTGAAGCTCCGGGGCGTCGTCGCGGGAGTGGACGAGCAGGCCGAACGCGCCGCCGGCATCGACCGATTGGAGCTGGCCCCAGTCGCCGACCAGCAGGGCTTTCGCTCCGGCCTTCTCGACCTCGCGGGTGATCCGGTCCAGTGACGCGGTGCCGGCGAGGGAGGCTTCGTCGATGATGACGAGCTGACCCGCCTCGAACATGGTGCCGTGCATGAGGTGGCTCTGCCACCACTTCGCTGTGTTCTCCGTCGCGATCCCCAGATCGTCGGCGAGGACCTGCGCGGCGACCGCCGAGGGCGCCAACCCGACCACGGACCCGGCGCCATGCTCTTTCTCCCATGCCCGGCGCAGCGCGCTCATGGCCGTGGTCTTCCCGGCACCGGCCGGACCGACCAGCACATCCACGACCCGACCAGAGACGGCGATCGCGGCCAGGGCCGCGGCCTGATCCTCACCGAGCACACGGCCGCGTGCGTCGGGCTTGCGGGCGACCCGCTCCACCGTCGCCAACGACACCGCGGGTCCGGTCGTCGCGTCGGCGCGGGCAAGGAGGCGGTCTTCGGCGGCAAGCAGCGCCTCGGACGAGAACAACGTCGAGTGCCGGGGACGGAACCTCGTGGTGCCGTCCGGGCGACGGAACTCGAGCGGGCTGGTCGCCAACTCCGGCGGGGTGAGCCGGAGGGATGCGCGCTCGGCCGCGTCCACGACGAGGCCGGTGATCGCCTCCCGGTCTTCGACGCTCGCGAACCGCCAGCCCATCAACTGCCGGAATGCCTCGGCGTGCAGGTTCCACCGTGTCCAGGTCGAACGCTTCTCACCGACCGTCTCCATCACAGCCTGCCCGACCTCGCCCACT
>NZ_JROX01000376.1:0-801 GCF_000800955.1 Kocuria sp. ZOR0020 | reverse complement strand
AGCGGACGCGGCGCTGGCGGCACGGATCCGGGCGCTGCAAGACCCGCAGCAGGGCGGGGACCGCGCATCCGGGGCGCCGCGGATCACCGCCGACCTCAACGAGGACGCGCCTGCCGACGAGCGGGTCAACCACAAGCGGGTGGCCCGCGTGATGCGTCAGCACGGCTTGGCCGGCATCCGCCTGCGCAAGCGCGTGAAGACTACGGTGCCGGACCAGTCCGACCGGAAGTTCCCCGACCTGGTCGGCCGAGACTTCACCGCTGGGGAGCCGGGCCGCCGCTACGTGGGCGACATCACTTACCTGCCCATCGCCGACGGCACGAATCTCTACCTCGCGTCCTGCATCGATCTGGGCTCGCGGAAGCTGGCAGGGTGGAGCATGGCCGGGCACATGCGCACCGAACTCGTCGAGGACGCGCTCAGGACCGCGCGGCGCGAGCGCGGCACTCTGCGCGGCGCGATCTTCCACTCGGACCACGGGTCGGTCTACACCTCGAAGTCGTACGCAACTCTCTGCGAGCGGCTCGGGGTGACCCAGTCGATGGGCGCGATCGGCTCGTCCGCGGACAACGCCTTGGCCGAATCGTTCAACGCGGCTCTCAAGCGCGAGCTGCTCGAGGGTCGCCCCGCGTTCCCCGACCAGGCCACGGCTTACCGGGCCGTGTTCCGGTGGGCGAACCGCTACAACACCCGCCGCCGCCACTCCGCGATCGGCAACATCGCCCCGAACGCCTACGAGACCGCTGCGTCCGCTATGAAGCGCCCTGGGTCTGATGGAGACTCGCGCTATTTGATTCCGAC
>NZ_JROX01000375.1:0-663 GCF_000800955.1 Kocuria sp. ZOR0020 | reverse complement strand
ATAAAGAAATGAACAAAGAACATATTTTAGCACAAAAAGAAGTATTAACTCCAATTGAGTATGAACACTATATTAAGCACTTATTTGATATCGGAGAACTAAGCAAAGAACTTTATGTTGAATTGAGTTCTGATTTATGAGCAAAGCTTTAGCGATTGACTTTAGTACTTCTAATACTGGTTATGCGTTTCGTAATCCTTTAACAAATGAGTATGTAGTTGGTTCAATAGCAGGTGGTAAAAGCAAAGACCCTTTGGAACGTGCAAAACAAATTGCTGACGGCATAACAGAAGTCATTGAGCATTATAACTTATTTGATTATTTTATTTATATTGAAGAACCTATCATCACGTTCAAGTCTAAAGGAAATATCTCATTGATTAGGGCTAACGGTTCTTTCTTAGGAGTAATGCGTAATCGCCATAATATTGGATATGTTGATGTAAGTAATTCAATGTGGTGTGGTTATCACTTAATCAAAGGTAAAAGCAAAGCAAGAAAAGAACAAAGCATTGATATTTTAGAAAGTTATAATATAGTCCCTAAAGACAAAATCAATGACGACATGGCAGACGCGTTCTGTATCTTGCTCTATGTAGAAAGTCAGGAGAATATATAATGATTGTAATTAATATTGCCTTGATTATTCTTGGCATTTTATAT
>NZ_JROX01000374.1:0-427 GCF_000800955.1 Kocuria sp. ZOR0020 | reverse complement strand
TGACAGTTTCCTTTACGGCTCATAGACTGAAAAATTCTATGAGATTTTAATTTAGAAACATAGTCTCTCATTTGGTATCCCCATCCTTGATCTGAGTGGAAAGTACGTCGATAAGGACAATCAGATGTCACAGCTAAGGCTTGATTTAGAGCAATATCAATTGATTGATAAGAGGGTTGTTTAGAGATATGATAACTAATCACCTCGCTATTAAATAAATCAATGTAAGGATTGAGATAACACTTTTTCTGAATTCCATCTTCATAATATTTGAATTCTGTCGTATCTGTTGTGATTTTTTGATGAGGAATGGAAGTTCTGAATCGTCTGTGCAATTTATTTTTAGCTACCGTCCCTACTTTTCCTTTATATGAATTATATTTACGTGATTTGTGCCAATAAGACGTCACACGAAGCCCTAGCTTCT
>NZ_JROX01000373.1:0-449 GCF_000800955.1 Kocuria sp. ZOR0020 | reverse complement strand
TTTTTAGAGTAACAAACGTAGAATTTTAATCTATTTATTTTAAGCACTTACCTTTTCAAATTGATTAGGTGTAAGATACCCTAAACTTTGATGGATTCGTTTTGAATTATAAAAGGCTTCGATGTACCAGAAAATACTCTGATAGGCTTCTTCAAAGTTCTTATATTTAAATTGATACACCCACTCTCTTTTTAAATGTCCATGCCAAGATTCAAGACTGGCATTATGATAAGGGTATCCCCTTCGACTGAAAGAGTGAGTCATCCCATAATACTTAAGCAACTCTTCATACTCTAGACTCGTATACTGGCTTCCTTGGTCAGAATGAAGAATAACAGCTTCTGGATAGTCTTGTGATTTAATGGCCTTATTTAAAGTTCTTTGCACTAATTCTACAGTCATTCGCTTGCCCAAATCCCAAGCAATGACTTTTTTAGTATAACGATCCA
>NZ_JROX01000372.1:0-1805 GCF_000800955.1 Kocuria sp. ZOR0020 | reverse complement strand
CAGAACCGTGTCCATGTCCCCCGCCATGACGGCATCCACCAGCGCCGTGAGAGCACGTTCGCTGTCACCATCCGGTGCCCGGTCGGGAGTTGTGAGGGCGGGCAGGAGCTTCTTGGTCCGGCTGACCACCTGCCTGCAGGCTGCAGGGCTCCGGCCCACGGTGGCTGCGATCTCCGCGTACGGGAGCTCAAAAGCCTCGCGCAGCACCAAGATGGCCCGTTCCTCCGGTTCCAGGCCGTCCGTCAGGCGCAGCATTCCGAGCCGCAGTGACGACCGCAGTTCGGCGGACTCCTCAGGCAGCAGGCTGGTGGAGACCGGTTCGGGCAGCCACGGCCCCACGTAGTCCTCCCGCCGGGCACGGAGCTGCCGTCCACGGTCGATGGCCAGTCGCGTGGTCACCGTGGTCAGCCAGGCCCGCGGGTTGCTCAACTCCTCCTGAGCATTCAGCCGCAGCCACACTTCCGAGACCACGTCTTCGGCGTCGTACCAACTGCCCAGGACCCGGTAGGCCAAACCGATCAGACGGGGGCGCTCGGCGATCCAGACCTGATTTGGGTTCATGCGTCCAGCTTGGTGGCAATGCCCATCCGGTTCCAGACATTGATGGTTGCAATGGCCACCACCAGATCTCCCAGTTCGGCTTCACTGAACACCCGCGCCGCTTCATCCCACACATCATCGGGCACACCGCCCATTTCCAACCGGGTGACCGCATCGGTCAGCGCCAGGGCCGCCAGCTCACGCTCGTCGAACAACGACGACGGAACCTCACCTTCCAGCGCATCCATCCTCTCCTGCGACTCCCCTGCCTTCTCCAGCGCCTTGGTGTGCATGGCGATGCAGTACCCACAGCCGTTGAGCAGGGAAGCACGCAGTTTGACCAGTTCGTTGAGACGGGCCGGCATTCGCATCCGCGTGTATCCCTCAAGCCCCAGAACGGCGGCGTATGCCATTTTGTGGCTCTTCTGCAGGTTCATCCGTGGCACGTGGAACTCCTCAACTCAGGGAACGGGTGTCGTCAATGATGACGATTGCCGGGTCCCGTTTGTGACAGATCCGGTTCACGTACCCGGCGGTGCCAGTTCTCAGCACCCGGCGATGTGGCGCCGGTAGGCGTCTTCCGCGGCCTGGCTGAACGGTACGAACAGAACCTGCTGCACAGTGCCCTCAACCTCCTCGGCCATGTCCTGCACAGTCTCCACCGCGATGCGCGTGGCATCCTCCAGTGGCCAGCCGTAGACGCCTGCGGAAATGGTGGGAAACGCCACGGTTCCAGCGTGCAGATCAACGGCGACGCGCAAGGATTCGCGGTAGCACGAGGCCAGCAGCTCGGAGCGATCTTCCTTCTGCGAGTACACGGGCCCCACGGTGTGGATCACCCATTGGGCCGGCAGATGCCCCGCCGTCGTCGCCCCTGCCTGACCCGTGGGCAGGCCGTCTGGCAAAGAATCGCGGCGGAGGGCACGGCAGGCCTCAAGGATGTCAGGACCACCGGCACGGTGAATGGCGCCGTCGACTCCCCCGCCGCCCATCAATCTGGAATTGGCCGCATTGACCACGGCATCAACGGTGAGGGTGGTGATGTCTGCCAGCTGAATGCGCATGTCCATACGCCCAGCCTAAACATGCCTCACGCCGCTACACACCGATCAGTCCAGGAAGTGCCGCAGCAACTGCGTGAACTCTTCCGGCTTCTGCGAATGCACCCAGTGCCCAGCACCCTTGACGGTGACCTTGCGGACCTGGGGAAAGAGCTTTTTCATGGCGGGCCGGTATTCCTCCTTGACGTACTGGGACTCGCCGCC
>NZ_JROX01000039.1:0-24177 GCF_000800955.1 Kocuria sp. ZOR0020 | reverse complement strand
CAGGTCCAGTCGGGGGGTTTCCTCCAGGTCCCCCACCCCCAGGATTCCGTCGAACGGGGAATCCTGCAGCTCAAGGACCACATTGTTGACCCATGCCTGACGGTATTCGGGATCCCAGACGCGCATCTGCCAGTGCCGTTCGGGCTCCTCCCACGCAATTCGTTCCCCGGAGCGGTCAACCGCAAACCACGTTCCGTTGCGCTCGGCCTGATTATGGGAGACGCCGGTGGAGAACAGCGGACCGGGATCCTCCTGGTCCACCATGGCAATGTTCTTGCGGCACAGCACGGTGGTCTCAGGCGCCAGGGCCTTCAACTGGGCTGCGGCTTCCGTTTCCCACGGGTCAAAGATCGCAACCCGGCAGCATCCGGCCCAGGCCTGGATCTCGGTTGACGGGATGGGGCCCGACCCTTCCGGGGTGTAGCGAACCCAGGCCATGGAGGCAGGCCCAATGACCGTGCTCGGTGCCGACGGTGCAACACCCGCCTCATCAAGGCTTTGCCCTGTCCTGGCCTGTGCGTCCGTTGCGGACATGATCCCCCCTGGGGCGCATGTGAGTGCGCCTGAATGACGTAGCTGAACCCCACCGTTTCCAGCGGTGGCACCCTTCGCAACGGACGTTGCCTGCTCCCCCACTCCCCAGTGGAGGGGTCAGACGTGATCCCAGATCGTCGTGTTGAGCAGGTCCCCACTCCATAGGTACTGAATTCAGAGGCCCCCGCACAACGTGACCGGCGTCCCCGAAAGAGTGCCTGCCGCCTTCGGCCCCTCAATGTCAAGGCGCTGGGGGTAGGTGAATTCACACCCAAATCGCTGTATTTCACATGTATTACCTGGTCATGGCTGGTGAGCGTGCGGCCATGGCCGCTGGTGCTGTCCGGGGGCGCGGGCACGGCATGGTGATCGGTGACAGAAATTACAAGTGGACTGCCGAGTCCTCCGGTGACTTCACGACGACGCCCGCCTGCCGTCTGCGTTGTTTCTGTATCGGCGCGGCATGCCTCAGTTGATGCGGTGTCCGAGCTCTGACCTAGGGTTGAAGGCATGAAGATCGCCACCTGGAACGTCAATTCGATTCGCGCCCGTGCAGACCGTGTGGAGGCATGGTTGAACAAGTCGGACGTGGACGTGCTGGCAATCCAGGAGACCAAGGCCAAGGACGACAACTTCCCGTGGGAGGTTTTTGAGTTCTCCGGGTATGAGGTAGCTCATTTCGGCCTGAGTCAGTGGAACGGGGTGGCCATTGCCTCCCGCGTGGGCCTGGAGGACGTCCAGCGCACCTTCCCGGAGCAGCCCACATTCGGCAAGGGCAATCAGGAGGCCGTCCAGGAAGCCCGTGCCATTGCGGCCACGTGCAACGGTGTACGCGTGTGGTCTCTCTACGTGCCCAACGGCCGGGGGCTGGAAGACCCGCACATGCCGTACAAGCTCACGTGGCTGGAGACTCTCAACCGGCACGCCGGAGAATGGTTGCAGGAGGACCCCGAAGCCAAGATCGTGCTGGCCGGGGACTGGAACGTGGCCCCGCAGGACGAGGACGTCTGGGACATGCAGTTCTTCCTGGACAACCAGATGACCCACGTCTCCGAACCCGAACGCGCCGCCTTCAACGCCTTCCTGGAAACGGGTTTTGTGGACGTGCTGCGGGAGAACAACCCCGGCCCGGGCGTCTACACCTACTGGGACTACACCCAGTTGCGCTTCCCCAAGAAGGAAGGCATGAAGATCGACTTCCAACTGTGCTCACCTGCCCTTGCCGCCCAGGTCACGGGAGCTGTGATCGACCGTGAAGAGCGCAAGGGCAAAGGGGCCTCTGACCACGCGCCGGTGGTCATCGACGTCGCCCTGTGATGGCTGGACCGTGACAATGGCTGGACTGTGAAGATGGCTGAACTGTGACAATGGGGCCGCTGCTGAACGTCGGAACCGCCTGGCGGGGAGCCACTGGCCTGCCGCAGCGCTTCAGTCTGCGCGCCTACGTGCCCCGGGAGGACCTGGAGCCGCCCTACACATCCCAGGTGGACGGCGCGGTGTCCCCTGCTGTGGGTGAGGACACCCAACTGGCAGAACAGCTCGCTCGATTGGCAACCCAGGAACACGGCCCGCTGCCTCCCATTCACGAGCCTCTGTGGACACTACCACTGACCACGGCCCCAGCTGTACGCACCGGTGACCTACCCCTGTACCACCCACCCCAGCGTCTGCGCCGGACCATGGAAGCCGTGACCTCCGAGGAACGGCAGATGGCCGAACCCCTGATCACCATGCTCCTGGACCACGAGGAGGTCCGCGAGCGCGGACGCAGCGTCCGGGACCAACGCAAAACCCGCAACTACACGCGCGAGTCCGACTGGACCGTCCCCGTCGCATGGTTTGCCCTGTTTGCGCCACAGGACCACGCACCCGTGGATCAGGACGGTCAGATCCACCACCGGCTGGTGGTCCCGGCAGACATTGCCCTAGCACGTGTGTCTTGGGGAGCTCGCGTGCTGGAGGAGAGCCAGGAAGAAGATTTCCAAGAACTCGGTGAGGACCTGAGAACCGTCGCCCGCTGGGTCTCCACGTTCTCCGCCATGTCCTTGATCGTGCTGGACTACGGTTCAGTTGCCAATGGCATTCAGCCTGACGACAGCCCACGCGATCTGCGCGATGCCATCACGTTCGTCAACGAACACGACCACTTGGGTGCTGAGGTGGCCATGGGACGGTTGATGAAACGGTGGATGCCGTTGGCCCACTTGGAGTTCGCCAGCTGAGGCGCCCCTGTGCTTGTCCGCTCAGAGAGCGCGGTCAGGATCGCGCCAGCACAAAGGCCTGATCTTGACCCGATTCCGCGCTGGCTCCGAAGTCAACGGTGGAACACCGCTGGTTCAACCACGTGTGAACCGGCTGCAGGGTGTCCCGGACTTCCATCAGCTCCTGTGGATTCAACCTGTCTCCTGCGTCCCTCAGGATCTGCGCGGCCTGGTGCAGGGGTTCATGGACATCCTGCGGCAGCGAATCCACGGAGTCATCCACCGAATCAGCGGTGCGGGACAGGGAGATGGTGGCGTCGTCGTCGGCGGCCGAATCGGAATCGCCGTCCGTGGTGTCCGAGGGAAGCAAGGTGACCGCAAGGTAAGTGTCCGCAACGGCAAAGCACTCGCTCGAACTGGCCGGGGTCACCGCTGCGGTTGCGCTCGGCTGAGCCGTGGTGGGCTCTGGGGCGGATTCAGTCACGGACTCCCGGCCGGCACACCCCGCGCCCGCGGCAACCACGACGGCGGCCGCCAACGCACCCCACGCCAACTTTGCGTGGCGGCGATGACTGCCGACGATCTGGAGAGGCTGCACGGGCCCAGAGTAGGGAAACTCCTTGGGAGCATCCCGGGAACACGGTGAATGAATCAGCAGTGCTGACTGTGTGGGTAAGAGCCGGTTGCTGGGTAAGTGGCTTTACAGCCGGAAAGTGTCCAGGTAGCAAGAAACCCCCGCGATGTAGAAGCTACGCGGGGGTTTCAGTGGCTCCGACCGGCGTCGATCCGGTGACCTTACGATTTTCAGTCGCACGCTCTACCAACTGAGCTACAGAGCCAGACACCCACTTGGGATGCCAAGACGGCGCTCAGTTGAACTGACGCCGTCTTTGCGACCCTGACGGGACTTGAACCCGCGACCTCCGCCGTGACAGGGCGGCGCGCTAACCAACTGCGCTACAGGGCCTGGAATGGAAGCCGAATCCGCGTGCTCACGCGGCTCTTGCGCTTTCCAACGAGGAGAGATACTAGCATCAGCACCCGCTCCCCAGGCAAATCGACTGGTTTGCACCAGCCAATGGTGATCCACCTGAGTGAATCAGTACCCCCAACGGGATTCGAACCCGTGCCGCCGCCGTGAAAGGGCGGTGTCCTAGGCCGCTAGACGATGGGGGCCTTGTCCTCTCGGACGATCGCCTACTGTACCAGCAACATCGGGGTCCGCGCGATTCGCGATGCTGCACGGGTGAGCACGCGCAATTTGCTGCGGACCACGTGCCCGTTGACCATCATTCGGACACGTGTTGAGCCATCTCTCATGGCATGGTGCAAAGATGACAGAAGGCATCGTTTTAGGTGGCACATGCCACACAAGAGGGGAGGCTCGACGATGAACCAGCCACTCAGTTTGCCCGCAGAGGTTGGCGCGGGCACGTGGCAGACGTGGGACCACACGCACCAGATCCAAGATGTGCGCACGGTCCGGCCCACAACCATGGAAGAACTGGCAGAAGCCATCCAAGCCGTCCGGGAATCAGGGGTCGGACTGCGCCCGGCCGGTTCCGGACACAGTTTCAGCGAACTGGCCGCCCCCCGCGACGTTCGCCTGGATCTCACGGATCTGACGGGCCTCTTGGAAATCAACCGGGTGACCAACCAGGCGCGGTTCTTGGCAGGGACCACGCTGATTCGCGCAGCCAAGATCCTGGAGGGGGAGGGTCTGGCATTCTCCAACCTCCCGGACATCCTCCACCAGACGGTGGGTGGGGCGGTTTCGACTGCCACCCACGGCACGGGGACCGGGTACCCGTCCATGTCCGGGCAGGTGTGTGCCTTGACGTTGGTGACTGCGGACGGTCAGATCCTGGAATGCTCCCCCGCGCAGAACCGTGAGGTCTTCCAAGCGGCCCGCGCCGGCTTGGGCGTGATCGGCGTGGTGGCTGCCGTGACGTTCCAGTGTGAACCGTCATTCCGCCTGCACTCTGCCGAGTTCAAAGAGCCCGTGGACCAGTTGATCGATGCCATCGGTGAGCGCATGGCATCTGCCGATCACTTCGAGTTCTTCTGGAACCCCGTGACCGGCTCCGCCCACACGCACATCATGACGCGGTTGCACCGACTCCCGGATGAATGGTCCAAGCCCGGTTCAAAGGTGGCGCAGACCGTGCGGCGCATGGATGACACCGTGCTGCGCCGCGGACTGCCGCTGAGCCTGAACCGCCTGGCCAGTTGGGCACCCAAAGCTGTCCCTGGCCTCAACCGACTGGACACCCGGGCGGTGAGTTCGCGGCGCTTCACGGATCTTTCCTACAAGGTGTTCTCCTCCGCCCGCCCGGTCAAATACGTCCAGACGGAGTGGGCCGTTCCCCTGGAAGACCTCACGGCGACCTTCCGGGACGTCCAGAAACTCCTGGAAAAGCGGGGTTCCTATCTGGGGCTGCCGGTCACCGTTCGGTGCGCCGCACCCGAGGAGGCCTGGTTGTCACCGGCGCACGGACGCTACACGGGGTGGATTTCCGTCCGGCAGTTCTGGCGGACCTGGACCCCTGAACTGTTCGATGAGTTGCAGACCGTGTTCATGGCTCATGACGCACGCCCTCACTGGGCAGGTCGGCACACGCTGACGGCTGAGGCACTATCACCCCAGTACAAGCACTGGGAGGACTTCCTTCGCATCCGCCAACACACGGATCCGGACGGACTGTTCCTCTCCGACCCCATGCGCAGGCTCTTGGGAGTCTGACGCGTCCCTTGCCGCCGAGCAGCGACTTGTGCCGCCCATCAGCTCTGATGGGCGGCACAAATCACTGCTCAGCGGAGGAGAGCGGGGGAACTCACTGCTCGACGGCGGGAGAGCCCTCAAACACCGGAGAGCAGAGGAGATCAGGCGCGGGAAATGCGCACCATCTCGTCGCGCTCCACCACCTTGACGCGCTCACGCGGGTTGCCTTCGGCGTCGTGGGAGGATGCGCCCAGGTTCTGTTCGTACTCATCCAGCTGCAGCCAACCGTCCCAGGTGGTGTATTCCACACCCTTGGCGGACATGGTCTGCTTGATGGCCTCGAAACCGGGCTGGTCGGCACCTTCCAGGGTGGGGACGTCTTCCAGCAGGTGGGTGATGGTCTCCAGGGCATCGGACTTGGTGGCACCGATCAGCCCCACCGGTCCACGCTTGATCCAGCCTGTTGCGTACAGGCCCGGGTGCACCACACCGTTGGGGTCCAGCACTCGGCCTTCGGCGTTGAGGATCACACCGCGTTCCAGGTCGAACGGGATTTCGGCCAGCGGGGAGCCCAGGTAGCCGATGGCGTGGTAGACGGCACCGACTTCATGGTCAAAGTACTCACCGGTGGGGGACACGGAACCGTCGTCGTTCAAACGGGTGCGTTCGGTGCGTAGGCCCACCACGGCACCGTCCTCTCCCAGGACCTCTTCCGGTCGCTGGAAGAAGTGCAGGTGCAGGCGGCGGGAGGCGGTTTTGGGGGCATCGTCCTCGAGCCACTTGCGCAGGGTCTTGAGCATGACCTTGACCTGGTTGTTCTCCCCGGCGGCTTCCTCGGAAACGTGCTCTTCAGAGATGTCCTCGGCGTGCACGATCAGGTCAACGTCCGGCACCTTGGCCAGCTCACGCAGTTCCAGCGGGGTGAACTTCATCTGCGCCGGTCCGCGACGGCCGAACACGTGGACGTCCGTGACCGGGTTGGCCTTCAGACCCTGATACACGTTGCCGGGGATCTCCGTGGTCAGCATGTCATCGGCGTGCTTGGCCAGAACGCGGGCCACGTCCAGGGCCACGTTGCCGTTGCCGATCACGGCCACCTTCTCAGCCTTCAGCGGCCAGGTGCGCCGGTAGTCGGGGTGGCCGTCGTACCAGGCCACGAACTCGGCGGCACCGTACACACCGTCCAGATCAACGCCCGGGACTTCCAAGGGAGCGTCGTTGACGGCGCCGGTGGAGAACACCACGGCGTCGTAGTGTTCCTTGAGCTCCCCCAGGGTCAGGTCCGAGCCGTAGTTCACGTTGCCGAAGAACCGGATGTCACCGCGGCCCAGGATGGAGCGCAGTGCGGAGATGATGCCCTTGATGCGGGGGTGATCGGGGGCCACGCCGTAGCGGATCAGCCCGAACGGGGTGGGGTAGCGGTCAAAGAGGTCAATGGCCACCTCGATCTCACCGTTTGTCACCGCATCCGACTTGGTCAGCATGTCTGCGGTGTAGATCCCGGCCGGACCGGCACCAATCACAGCCACTCGCAGCGGACGCTTTCCCGGGGTGGTCTCTACCACTGGTTTCCTCCCTTTGTGGCCGCGGTTGCCCGCAGCCCCTTGCACATCAGTTTGAACGTTATTCATGACGACGCCACTCCCGCCAGCGTCCCTTGCCCGCACCTCAGGTGTGGGTCACCGCAGCCCCTACCGGACCAGCAAGCCGCGGCCTCGCAGAAGCTTCTTCTCCAGCGGGTTGAAGAACAGCAGTTCGATCACGATGCCCACCAGCAGGATGCTCAGCACGGCGGTCAGCACGATCGCCATGTCGGAGACGGTGCGACCCTGAGCCAACAACGAGCCTAGGCCGAATCCGATGGATCCGCCGATGGCAATCAGCTCCGCACCCATCAGGGAGCGCCAGGAGAAGGCCCAGCCCTGCTTGAGTCCGGCCAAATACCCGGGCATGGCAGCCGGCAGGACCACCTTGGTGGCCAGTTTCCATCCGTCTGCACCCAGAACCCGGCCGGCTTTCAGCAGCTGGGGTGGGATCTGGTCGATTCCGGAGAGCATGCCGTTGACGATCGACGGGATGGCTCCCATGAGCACCACAAAGTACACGGTGGCATCGGAGAGGCCGAACCACACAATGGCTGCGGGAACCCAGGCCACGGACGGCAGCACCTGCAGGCCGGTGATCAAGGGTCCGATGGCGCTGCGCAGACCGGCCCATTGGGCGATCAACAGCGCCAACGGTGTGGCCACGGCCACGGCGATCAAGAACCCGCTGACCCCGCGCCACAGGGAGGTGGCCAGTGCCCCCGGCAGGGTGCCGTCCACAATGGAAGCCCAGATCTGGCGCCCCACTTCCAGCGGCCCGGGCATGATGTCCGGACGGGGGTCGATGATCGCCACGGCCAACTGCCACACCATCAGGGCAGCAATCAACGCCACGACGGGAGGGGCCACCCTGGTGCGGAAGAACTCCCCGGCGGTGCGGGACTGCCCCCCGCGGGTCTGGAGGGCGTCCAGACCCGCCAGGGCGGCTGCGTTGTCCGGAGCTTCTGCGGTGTTGCGGGTGTTCTGGGAGGTCGATTCAGCGGGCATGGCGTCCGATCTCCTCCCTGAGCCGGTGGGTGATGGTGCGGGTCAGCTGGTCCAAGGTTTCCTCACGGGACTGCCCCACGGCCTCAAAACCGTAGGAGCCCGGATCCTTCCAAGGCCCGGTGTCCCATTCCTCCACGATCTTGCCCGGGCGTGAGGAGAGCAGCAGTACACGCTGCCCCAGGTGCACGGCCTCGGAGACGTTGTGGGTGATGAACACAATGGTCCGCCCGGTGACCTCCCAGATTCGCAGGAGTTCTTCCTGCAGCAGGTCACGGGTGATGGCATCCAGGGCAGAGAAGGGTTCATCCATGAGCAGGACTTCCCGTTCCTGCGCCAGGGCGCGGGCCAATCCCACACGTTGGCGCATGCCTCCGGAGAGTTCATGGGGGCGCTTGTCCGCCACGGAGGGCAGGCGTACCAGTTCCAGCAGTTCCTGTACTCGGTCCTTGCGCGCTGCCTTGGGCACACCGGCAAGTTCCAGAGCCAGCTCCACGTTCTTACCGGCCGTGATCCAGGGGAAAAGACCTGCGTCCTGGAACATCATGGCGGCCCCCTGCGCGGGGGCGGTCACGGAACCCTCCGTGGGTTCTTCCAGGCCGGCCACCACGTTGAGCAACGTGGTCTTGCCAGACCCAGAGGCTCCCAGCAGGGCCACGAACTGCCCGCGTTCAATCTCCAGGTCCAGCCCCTGCAGCACCGCTCCGTCTTCTGCGGAGAAGGTCTTGCCCAGGTTTTCCATGAGGATCACGGTTTCGGAGGGCGTGGTGGTCATGCCGCATCCTCCCGGGAGCCGGTTGCGGGGAGAACGGCAGCGGAGATCTCCCCACCCACGGGGTCCATGCCGCGGTTCTCACGCACGGTGTTGATCAGGGAGTCATCCACAAAACCGTCCAGTGAGGCTTCCTGGGTGGTGCCGGCCTGCACCCCGTTCTCCAGCAATGTGGCGTAGGTGGATTCCATGGGATCGGTGGTCCACTCCATGGCCTCCAAGGACCCCGCAATGGTCTCCGGGTCCAGGGGCTCGGTGCGCGCGTTCTCAAACCCGGTGTTCAGGGTTTCGATCACCTGATCCTGATCAGCGGTGTTCAGGTAGTCCACGGAATCCTCCAGACCGGTCAGGATCTTTTCCACGGTCTGCGGGTGCTGCTGCAGGAACTCGGTGCGCACTGCCAGGACCGTGGTGGGGTACCGGCCATCCGGCCACAGATCCCGCTCATCCACCAGAACCTGCCCACCTTCCTCCTGGGTCATGCGGGTCGCCCACGGCTGCGGGCCCCAGAAGCCGTCGATGGCGCCCTGGCGGAAAGTCTGCAGAGCCTGCCCGGAAGGCATGGGGGTGATGGACACCGAATCCGGGGAGCCCGTGTCCACCTCATAGCCCTGGTCCTGCAGCCACACCCTCAGCGCCACGTCCTGGGTGCCGCCGAAGTCGGGGGTGGCAAAGGTGCGTCCGGCCAGATCATCCGGGCCGGCGACGTCGTTGGAAACAATGAACTGCGCCCCACCGGAAGTGGCTCCGGCCACGATGGTCACGGATTCTCCACCGGACTGCACAAAAGAGTTGATGGCCGGGTTGGGTCCCATGAACGCAATGTCCACTTCACCGGAGTTCATGGCCTCAATGGTGGTGGGGCCGGTGTTGAACACCTGGGTGTTCAGTTCGGTCTCACCCAGCGCCTGCTCAAAATAGCCCTGCTCCACACCGGCCAACGCGGGTCCGTGGGTCAGGTTGCCAAAGTAGCCCAGGGTGACCTCCTGGGCGTCCGAGGTCTCCGTACCCGCCTGCACCATGGCATCCAGCGTCCCGTTGGCACGCAGCACGGTGGCCGTCACCGTGAGCACACACAGGATGGCCAGTCCGGCCAACACCGCAGGCCACCCGATACGACGACGACGCCTGGGCTGCCCCGCATCAGCCGAACTGGACCGGGTGACGGCTGTGGATCCGTGGGCCTGACCGGTGGGGGCGCCGGCGGTGCGGGTCACGGTCTCCAGAGGATCGCGTCCCCCCTGTGCCTCCGATGATGTGCGCGGGTCCTGGCGGGCCACTCAGACGTCCCCCGCCTGCTGCTCCACGCCACCGCCGGTCTGCTGACCCACCAGACCCGCGGCCAAGGTGTTGCCCGACTGGGCGTCAATCAGCAGGAAGGCACCGGTTCGCCGCAGATCCGTGTAGTCGTCCAACGGCAGAGGGCTTGCGGTGCGCAGTGTCACGGCACCCAGGTCATTGAGTTCCAGGGAGGTGGCATCCGCCAGTTCCATGGTCTCCAGATCCACACGACCGTCAATGGAGGTCACCATGGCCTGCACCGTGGCCGTGCCGTGCTTGAGCAGCACACGAGCACGCGGCTGCAGGGGCTGGGCCCCCAACCAGGCCAGCCGGGCGGAGAAGCTCTGCACGGGTGCCTGAACGTGGCCATCCGCCCCTGCAATGAGCTCACCGCGGGCCACGTCCAGGTCATCGGCCAAACGCAGGGTCACGGAGCGCGGGGCTGCCGCCGTCTGGAGCTGCTCACCGGGGAAGGCTCCGCCAACCTGGGTGGCGGTCCCGGCGACGTCGATCCCCTCCACCGTGGTGGTGCGCCCTGTTGGCAGGACTATCACTCTGTCCCCCACGGACACCGTTCCGGAGGCGATCTGCCCCGCGTAACCGCGATAGTCACGCATGTGCTCTCCATCCACGCCCTGGGCCACCGCGCCCTGGGGGCGGATCACGAACTGGACGGGGAAGCGGAAAGAACGGTCCTCACCGGAGCCGGATTCATCCAGGGTGGGCAACTCCTCCAGGATCCGCAGCAGCGGCTGACCGGTGTACCACGGGGTGTGCTGGGAGGCCTCCACGACGTTGTCACCCTCCAACGCGCTGACGGGAACCACCTTGAGACGCTCCACCCCCAGAGTCTGGGCCACGCTGGTGATCTCCGCGGAGATCTGGTCGAAGGTCTGCTGGGAGTAGTCCACCAGGTCGATCTTGTTCACGGCCACAATCACGTGCGGCACCCGCAGCATGGCGGTGACAGCCAGGTGGCGGCGGGTCTGCTCCACCACACCGTGGCGGGCGTCCACCAGCAGCACCACGGCATCCGCCGTGGAGGCACCCGTGACGGTGTTCTTGGTGTACTGCACGTGCCCCGGGCAATCGGCCAGGACAAAGGAGCGGCGGTCCGTGGCGAAGTACCGGTACGCCACATCAATGGTGATGCCCTGTTCACGCTCGGCGCGCAGACCGTCAGTCAGCAACGCCAGGTCGATCTGGCCTGAGCCGCCACCAAAACCACGTTCGGCAGAGGTCCGGGTGACCGCCTCCAGCTGATCCGCAAGGATCGCCTTGGCGTCATGCAGCAACCTGCCCACCAGGGTGGACTTGCCGTCATCCACCGAGCCTGCGGTGGCAAAGCGGAACAGGGATCCGGGATCGATGGTGGGTGTTTCCGTCACAGGGGTCTCCGTGTCCTGAGCAAACTGCTCCGGGTGAATCAGGGATGGTGAAATGGTGGCGGTCTGCGCCGCGCCGGTTGCGGGGGCGCCCATCAGAAGTAGCCGTCCTTCTTGCGGTCCTCCATGGCCGCCTCGGACAGGCGGTCATCTGCTCGCGTGGCCCCGCGTTCGGTCAACGTGGACACGGCGACTTCTGCCACCACGTCCCCCACGGTCTCCGCCTGGGAGAGCACGGCACCGGTGCAGGACATGTCCCCCACGGTGCGGTAGCGGACCTGCTTGTGCTCCACGGTCTCCGTCTGCCTGGGGGCTGAGACCTCTGAGACCGCCATCCACATGCCGTCCCGCCGGAAGACCTCACGCTGGTGGGCGAAGTAGATGGCCGGCAGCTCGATCTTCTCGCGTTCGATGTAGCGCCAGATGTCCAATTCGGTCCAGTTGGAGATGGGGAAGGCCCGGACGTGCTGGCCCGCGGTGTGCCGCCCGTTGTAAAGGTTCCACAACTCGGGGCGCTGGTTGCGCGGATCCCACTGCCCGAATTCGTCCCGCAAAGACAGGATGCGCTCCTTGGCCCGGGCCTTGTCCTCATCCCGGCGGCCACCACCGAACACGGCGTCGAACTTGTTGTCCACAATCGCATCCAGCAGGGGCACGGTCTGCAGCGGGTTGCGGGTGCCGTCCGCGCGCTCGGTGAGCCGGCCGTCGTCGATGTAGTCCTGCACGGAAGCCACCACCAATCGCAAGCCCAGGCGCTCCACGGCGCGGTCCCGGAAGTCCAGAACCTCCGGGAAGTTGTGGCCGGTGTCCACGTGCAACACCTGGAACGGGATGGCCGCAGGCCAGAACGCCTTGGCGGCCAGGTGCAGCATGACCACGGAGTCCTTGCCACCGGAAAACAGCATGGCGGGACGGTCGAACTCCGCCACCACCTCACGGATGATGTGGATGGACTCCGATTCCAGGGCGTCCAGCGCCGTCTGCTCCCCCGTGCCCAACGGCTGCGGGGACAACGGATCCTGCTGGGCGCTCAGATCAACCTGCGTCATGGGTGGTCTACTCCTGGGCTTGCTGGACGGGACCCGGTTTCCGGGCACACCCATCGGGTCAGTGGGAATTGTTGACGGGGTTCACCAGGCCATCACGGGCAGAGGAACCATGCGTGAACTAGAGGTGGATGCCGCACTCGATCTTGTCCGTACCGGACCAACGTCCGGCACGCGGATCCTCACCGGGGGCCACGCGGCGGGTGCACGGGGCACAGCCGATGGACAGGTACCCGTCTGAGAGCAGCGGATTCACGGGCAACCCGTGGGTGTTGCTGTACTCGGTGAGCTCATCCAAGGACCAACGGACCATGGGGTTGACCTTGACGATCTTGTGGGTCTGGTCAAAAGCCACCATGGGCGCATTGGTGCGGGTGGGGGACTCGTCCCGGCGCACACCGGTGAACCAGACGTCGTAGTCCTTGAGGGCATCGGCCAGCGGCTCCACCTTGCGCATCCGGCAGCAGGCGGTGGGATCCTTGGAGAACAAGTCCTTGCCGTGCTGCTCGTCCTGCTCGGCAACGGTCAGCTTGGGCAGCACGTCCACCACGTTGACGTCCAGCATGAACTTCACGGCTTCCTTGGTGCCCTGGGTTTCCGGGAAGTGGTACCCCGTCTCCAGGAACAACACGTCCACGCCGGGGACCTGGTCCGCCACCAGTGCGGGCAGGACCGCGTCCGCCATGGAGCAGGCCACGGCAATCCGCGCCGACGGGAAGTTCTCAGCCACCCATCGGATGGCGGCGATGTGGTCTGCCTCCCCGTCCACGGGGACGATGCCCTCAGCACTCAGCTCGGCCCCGAGCTCACGCGCGCCCGCCGCGGCCAGTTCCCGCAGTTCCTCTTCACCGCGGGCAGGTGCCTGGTGCGTTGTGGTGGTCATTTCAGATCGTCCTCCTCAGCACGGATGGTCCATGCAGCGAAGCTCTCTTCAGGCTCCCGTTGTTCCAGGAAGCGTCGGGTCAATTTTTCCACGTAGTCGGCCAGCTCATCCTGAAAGACCTTGAGCCCGCGCACGGTCCGGCCCAGGCTCGCGTCCATTCCGCGTTCCACGGAGGAGAACCCACCACCCAGGTGCACTTGGTAGCCAGGTTTCTGGCCGCCGTCGTCCGTGGGCAGCAGCTGACCCTTCAGCCCGATGTCCGCGGCCTGGATGCGGGCACAGGAGTTGGGGCAGCCGTTGATGTGCAGGCTGATGGGTGCAGGCAGCTCCACATCCTCCAAGCGGCGGTCCAGCTCGTCCATGACCTGGGAGGCCACTTCCTTGGTCTCCACAATCGCCAGCTTGCAGAACTCAATGCCCGTGCAGGCCATGGTGGAGCGCCGGAACGCACCCGGCTTGGTGGGAAGGTCCAAGGCTTGGAGAGCGACGACGGCGTCATCCACGTCGGCGTCGTCGATGTCCAGGATCAGCAGCTTCTGGTGCGGGGTGGTGCGCAGGCGATCGGAGCCGAACCGTTGCATGACATCAGCCAGATCATGCAGCAACTGCCCCGGCACGCGGCCGGCCCGTGGAGCCACACCGATGTAGTTGCGGCCGTCCTTCTGGTTGTGCACGCCCATGTGGTCCCCGGGTGTGGAGGGGCGCTGCGGTGCGGGGCCGTCGGCCAACTGGTAACCCAGGTATTCGTCCTGCAGGACCTGGCGGAACTTCTCCACGCCCCAGTCACGCACCAGGAACTTCAAGCGAGCGCGGTTGCGCAAGCGGCGATACCCGTAGTCCCGGAAGATCCCCGTGACACCGCGCCAGACGTCCAACGCCTGGTCCTCGGTGACAAACGCACCCAGACGCTGCCCCAGGAACGGCTGCACCGACAGCGCCCCGCCCACCCAGAGGTCATAGCCGGGGCCGAGCTCGGGGTGATTGACCCCCACGAACGAGCAGTCGTTGATCTCGTGGACCACGTCCAGGGCGGGGTGGCCCGTCACGGCGGTCTTGTACTTGCGCGGCAGATTGGAGAACTCCAGCTTGCGGACTTCCTCTTTGAGGGAGTCCAGCACGGGAGTGGGGTCGATGATCTCGTCCTCCGCGACCCCTGCCACCGGGGAACCCAGGATCACGCGGGGAACGTCACCGCATGCTGAGACCGTGTCCATGCCCACGGCTTCCAGCCGACGCCAGATCTCCGGAACGTCCTCGATCCGGATCCAGTGGTACTGGATGTTCTGCCGGTCCGTGATGTCCGCCGTGCCGCGGGCGAACTCCGTGGAGATGGTGGCCAAGGTCTTGAGCTGTTCACGCGTGAGCGTTCCACCGTCCAGGCGGACACGCATCATGAAGTACTCGTCCTCGATCTCGGCATCGCTCAAGGAGCCGGTCTTGCCACCGTCCACCCCTGGCTTGCGCTGCGTGTAGAGCCCCCACCAGCGGAAACGCCCGTGCAGGTCATCGCCGTCGATCGAGGCGAAGCCCTCCTTGGAATAGCGCTCCTCGATTCGGGTGCGGACGTGGAAACCGTCGTCCTCCGCCTTGAACTCCTCGTTGTGATTGAGGGGCTCACGGCCGTCAACTGCCCACTGCCCTTCGGGCTTGGGTTTGCGCGTACGGGCCGGGCGCTCGGGTGCAGAAGAGGTCATCGTCCCAGTGAACGCTGTGAACACCCACCCGGTCACCTCCGCCGTAACAGTCGGACACAGTCCCGGGTGGGGCGGCGGCGCCGTCGTCGTCGTGCTGCTCCGGTGACCCCACACACCCTCCACAACGACGACGCCCGGTCAGGCCACCTCTGTGTTCGGTTCCGCCACCACATCGCGCGTTCCGCTGGCGAAACCGAACACGCAGCTGGCGAAACCGACCCCCAACGGAACGGACACCGCGGTTCGGCCCCCTCAGCGCCCGCGCCGGTACGTGTTTGGCCAATTTTCTACGCCGGAGCTGGCCACATGCGTACCGTGCCGGGCCTAACGCGTACCGGCTCGACGCGACCAGGCGAGTGCCACGCCCACCACCCATGCCGAACCCACCAGGACCAAGAACCAGACCACGGTCTCCACCCAGGACTGGTTGTGCACCTCCAGGAACGGGTAGGGCCCCAGGTAGAGGTTCCAGGTGTTCAGCAGCAGAAACGTCAGCCCGTAGGACAAGGTCACGGCCACCATGAGCATCCAGGGTCTGCGCAGCGTGGTCTTGTCCTCCACCACCAGGTAGGAGATCAAGGACACCGCAGGACACAGCAGGTGGTGGAACAGACCACTGCCCTGGAAGAACATCCCCACAAAACTGGAACCCAACGGAACCAGCACCAGCAAGCTGACCAGGAAGGTCAGAACCAGCATGCAGGTGGCCACATAGCGCAGGCTGCGCACCCATCCGGGAACAACGCCCCCACGGAGCAGGGCAACAACCAGCAGCAGGGCGGAGACCAGGGCCACTGCATTGCTCAAGTGGGTGTAGTAGACCACCATGAGCCAGCCACTTTCAGGGACCGCCCGCCAGAACCCTACGGCGGCCAAGATCACCAAACAAGGCGTTGGCGCCCACAGCAGCAGTGTGCCGAGGCGCCAACGCCTTGTTTGAACCGGTGAAACCGAGATTCGAGTCGGTGGAACCGGGCACTCAGTTGTCCGTGGCCGGGGTGATGTCCTGGTCATCAGTCATGGCGCCCACGCCCTCATCCGCGGGTTCTGCCGGGTCCACCTCAGAGCTGTTGGCGCTCTGGGCCTGGTCCAACACCTCCTGCTCCTCGGCCGGGTCCATCTTGATGGAGTCCTGGCCCTTGCCCGCGGCGGTTGCCTGGGGATCGTTCTGCTGCATGAGTTTCTCCTTGCTCGTTCATGCGTGTTCTTGCCGGGTCTCCACCGCCAAGGGTTCAGAACCCTTGCGGCAACGTTGCCGTGCGGTCGAAGTCTTCTGCGGTGGCCACCAGTCCGTCTTCCCCGATCAGGGTCACGCCCTTGGCCGTGCCACGTTTCTGGCCTCCGGTGATCTGGGCTCCCACGTCCGCGATCACGTTCTCCAGGACCACCCCTGAGCCAACGTGCACCCCGTCCAACAGAACGCTGTGCGGACCACGGCGCCGTCCTCGATCACAGCACCTGTGCCCACCACGGAGTGCTCCACCACGCCTGCCACCCGGGAACCGGCCGCAATCATGGAATGGCTGATCTGGGCGGAATCGGCCACACGGGCGGGCAGGAGTTGGGGCTGGGCGGAGAGGATGGGCCAGTGGGGGTCATCCAGGGTGGCGCCGTCGTCGTCCAGGATCTGCATGTGCGCGGTCCAGTAGGACTGCAGGGTTCCCAGGTCCATCCAGTAGCCGTCCAGGCGGTGCTCCACCACGGTGCGGTTGGCCACGAACCACGGCAGCAGGTCCTCCCCGTAGTCGCCCAGTTCCCCGCGTTCGGTGTGCAGGGCGTCTAGGGCTTCCAGGAGGGAGTCCGCACGGAACAGGAACATCTCCCCTGCCACCAGGTGCCCCGCGGGTTCCTGGGGTTTGTACTGGAAATCGACCACGGATCCCTGGGTGTCCGTTTGCACCACGGAGTAACGGGAGGCATCCTCAGCCACCTCCGTGGTGACCACGGTCAGGTCCGCGTGTTGACGGACGTGGGTGTCAATCACGTCCAGGAAGTTGATGGTGTAGAGGTGATCGGCGCTGAGCACCAGCACCAGGTCCGGGTCGAACTCCTGGATCAGTTCGCGCTGCCTGAAGATCGAATCCGAGTTGCCCTGGGCAAAACCCTCCCCTTCCGCACCTTGGAACGGGGGCAATACGTGCAATCCTCCGTGCGTGCGGTCAAAGTCCCACGGGCGCCCGTTGGCCAAGTGGACGTTGAGACTGTGGGGCAGGTACTGCTGCACCACCCAGACGTCCGAGATGTGGGAGTGCATCAGGTTGGACATGGAAACATCGATCAGCCGGTAGGTCCCCGCGATCGGCAAGGCCGGTTTGACCTTGTGCTCGGTCAGTTCACCAAGCCGCGAACCTTTGCCCCCGGCCAGAATCAGGGCCAACGTCTTGGGAATGTGCATGCCAGTCCTTTCCGAGCAGCTTCCACGAGTCTAGGTAACAAGCAGACTTAACAGTAGGTCTGACCACGACGCCGCAGCTCGCCTTCCAGCGCCGGTGCCCCATCCACCGGGGTCCAGTCTCGCGTGATTCGGGTGACCTGGCGCTCGCCACGCGCTGCTGCTCGCCGGGGCGTCACATGCAGCAGCACGTCCCCGTCCACGGTGGCCACTTCCCACGCTCCACCGGCTTGGGAGATTTGTTCACACACCGCTTGCAGACCGCCGGCAGGGATGTGGCAGGCACGCACCACCACGACGTCGAACCGCGGCACCACCCGCCCCTGAACCTCACCGGCGGAACCCACCTCCGCTGAACTCACCTCCACCGAACCCGTCTCAGCGGGGCCGGCCTCCGCGGGGCCGGTGAACCGTACCCGGGGATCAGCGGCAAAGGCTTGAAGTACCTCTGGGGAAACCGCGCCATCGGCTGCCCCGCGGACCGTCACATGAACATCGCCGGCACCCAGCAGGTCCGTCACCGCCAGGACCACAGCACCTGCCTGCCACGCACCACCGAAAGTCTGGGGCCCAAGCGGGAGAGTCACGGCCACGTCCGCAACGGCGTGGACCACGCCGGGCAGACGAACCGTGGGGTGTGTGATCCGGGAGCCCAGGCGCAATGTCTCAGCATTCTTCACCTGCACGGCAGCTGCGCGGTCCGCAGCCGACCGCCCACCCCAGTCAGCACCCCGGTGCACCGCGAGCGCTGCAGGTTGGTGCCGCAGATCAAAACCACGCACGTGGGCCTGCCAGGCGAACTCCCAGTCCTCACCGCCGTAGCCCACCATGGATGTGTCAAAACCACCGATCTCCCAGAACACCTCCGCCCGGCAGGACAGCACGGCGGAGATCACAAACCGGAAGTTGGTGTCATCTCCGCCGCGCAAGTGGTCCGTGGCTTCCCAGGCGTCCGCCAACCACTGCGGTTGCCCTAGGTCCATCGGTGGATCCTGGGTGGTGTCAACGTGTGTTCGGGTCCCCACCACCACGGCCCGTGGTTCCCGACTGAGAGTCTGAACCACCGCACTGAGATAACCGGGTTGTGGGATGGTGTCACCGTCCAGGAAGGCCAGGATCTGCGCAGTCGCGGCCGCAGCGCCAAGGTTCCTGGCGGCAGCGGCACGGAACCCGTGATCTTCCTGACGCACCACGGTCACCGTGACGGGACGGCTGCCGTCGTCCGGCTGCAGCGTACCCGGGTCGGCAGCAACGGTGGAGCCGTCATCGGCCACCACCACGTGGATCACACCCGGATAGTCCTGACGGATCACGCCTTCCAGGACGGCCTTGAGCCCGGCGGCGTCGTTGAAGTACGGGACGACCACACAAACCGTGGGTGGCGTGGGCGAGGTCATGGCAGCACCGTCGCCCAGATCCGCTGGTACTCCCGCGCGACCTCCGGCCAACCCCACTGCGGAAGTTGACCTGTGATCCATGTGGACTCCGGGGCGTGCGCTGCAGCATTCATGGCTTGCCCCAGGTTGTGGGGCTCCACCAGGTGGACCAGCTCCGGCCACCGGCGCGCCACTTCCTCCATGTAACCCCCGGTGAGCACCAGCGGCCTGCGCCCGTGGGCGATCCACGTGTTCAAGGACCCGGATGCGGACACGTGCAGATGCGGACACACGGCAACATCCACCGCGTGCAGGTGCTGTGCCAACTGGTCATCAGGTACATACCCGGTGATCTGCACGGAAACACCCCGCCGTTCGGCCTGGGCTTGCAGCTGCCCCACGTACTCGGCGTGCCCCTGGGCGACCTCACCGATCATCACCACGGAACTTCCCGGCGCAGCGGCCTCCACCACGCGCTCGTAGCCCTTGCCCGGGTAGATGAATCCCATCAGCCCCACCGTGAGCACACCTTCATGGAGATTTTTTGGCACCCGATGCGTCCCACTGACCTCCAGGGGCAACGGCACCACGTGCACCGTGGCCGCCTGGGCGGGGACCCAGGTACGCAACGCCGTGGCTTCGTGCTCGGAGTTCACCACCACCACTGTGGCTTCTTGGATCAACCGAACATAGGCCCGACGACGACGTTCAAACCGCACCGCCCCCTCCTGCTCCTGCGGGACGTCATGCAGACTCACGCTCAACGGTGCGCCGCCGGCCATCTCCACGACGGCGGTCACAGCATCATCCGGGGTGGACCCGAACAGGTGGTCCGTGAACGTCACGTGCACCAGCTCCGGTGTGGTGGTGGATTGCTCATCGCAGTACATGTGCCCCGTGACGTCCGCGTCCTCCTGCAGGGCTGTGAACAGATGGCGGCCGTAGCGGGTCACCCCGTGACGCGGTGGCCCGTGCAGGATGTGGCGGATCAACCTTGTATTCCCGGTCATGGGAGCAGCCCCAGGATGTGGATGCGTTCCTCATGGCGCTGCATGGCCTGTGCCACCAGGTGGGGCCGGGCCCGGTAGAAATCGAGCTGGGCTTCTGCCACCTGGGCCACGGTGAGGCGCGGGGCGTCGTCGTTGGGACCCAAGCGCCAGTCCGTGGAGGCATCGGGGCGCAACGGGGCGTTCAACGCCTGCGCCACGGCCGGGTCCACGGGAGCCTCCAGGGAACCCAGGAGTTCACGACCTGGGGCATCAATCAGCCCACTTATGAGAAGCGTCTCAACCACCCTCTGCGCCAAAAGGATAAGTGTACTGTTATCTGGGTGATTGATGGTGTGCCAATGCGGGTGCTTCATCAGTTCATCTGAGACCACAACGGTGCCGTGGGACTGTTCACGGCGCTGGAGCTGACCCAGCGATTCGCGCGCACCTTTCTGCAGCGCCCCAACATCCACTTCCACCTCCGTGGGCACACGCATCCCCAGATGCGCGGCAATCACCGTGCGGAGGTCGTGATATGGGACCAGCGGTGGGTTCAGTGACGGGTCCTCCGGGTCCCGGACAATGACGTGAAAGGGGTGCAGACCTGAATACCGCAGCACAGGGAATCGGACGCTGGATGCGCCCGGGCGCAAGCGCGCCTCGAGCTGCTCTGTACCGCAGGCCAGCCCCCGGTAGTCGTTGCGGACAGGCTGCATCACCAAGGCGTCCAGGTGCGGCAGGATCAGGTTCACGATGTGGAGGTCTTCTGCCGTCCACTCGAACACCGGCGGCACACGGATGCTGTTCACCTCACCCGTGCTCTCCAGCACGATCCGCAGGGATTCGGCCTGGCAGTTGCCCACCACCATCAGCAGGGGCCGGTGATTGCCCTGGGGGTCACCCATCTGCCGCACTCCCCCACGATCCCAGCCGTAGAAGTCGCCGTAATGGGCTCTGCGCCCGTCCATGTTCATGCCTAGATCCTAAGCACGGTGATGATCCAGGCCGTACGGGTGACCTTGCCGGAAGCCACCGCCGCCCAGGGTGTGAGTCCCGGTGACACCAGAGACCACCATGTCCCACCGAGACGAACAACGCCTCCGTGTGGCCTCCATTCCGGCGCACCACGCCTACGTTGACGCCGTTCTTCCTGGGCCTACGCAGGTCACGGCTTGGCAGCCACAGCCCCCGACCGACCTTCAACCTGGTCAATGGTTCCCGCACCCGCTGTTGGATGCACAGCAGCTGGCGGAACACGCTGACCGCCTGGATCTGGTGCACCTGCATTTTGGATTCGAGCACCGTTCCGTTGAACAGATCCAGGCCTTTGTGGCGCAGTGCAAGGCTTCCGGAGTGGCCCTGGTGGTGACGGTCCATGACCTTGAGAATCCCCACCTGACAGACCAGACCGAACACCTGAAACGTCTGGACGTGTTGCTTGAGGCCGCCCATCAGGTGATCACCCTGACCGATTCCGCCGCCCGCGCCATCCATTACCGCCACGGTCGGGTGGCCACCGTGGCACCTCACCCGTACGTGGTGCTCCCGGTGCAGGCCGGGAAGATCCGTGAGCAGGTTGCCCCGCACCGCAATGGTCAACGTGTGGCCGTGTTCCTCAAGGACATCCGCACCAACACGGTCACGGATCCTGAGTTCTACATGGAGCTGGAGCGCCATCTGCGCCGTGGGCAGTTGACGATCTTTGCCCACCACAGCGCCGCCCAACACCCACTGGTGACCGCTTTGTACCACGGCCTGGGTGAGCATCTGCATCTGCATGAACGGTTTTCCGACCACCAGTTGTTCACAGCGGTGGCGGGGTTCGACGTCGTGATCCTGCCCTACACCCACGGAAGTCACTCCGGGTGGCTGGAGATGTGCCGGGACCTGGGGGTCACCGTGGTGGCACCGAGCACCGGGCACTTTGCGGATCAGGCCGACCGCCCCGGGGCCGTGGTCCCGTACACCACCGGTGACGGCGCCCAGGCCGCTCACGCCGTTGAGCGTGCGCTGGAGCGGGGTCCCCTGCCGATGGTCGTGGATCGTGAGGCTCAACAGGCCGAGGCTGTACGAACCCACCTGGAGATCTACACCCGAGCGGTGGCCCAGATCCAGGGTGCCGGACCCACGGAGGTGACCCCGTGAAGGTTGCTGTGGTGGGTCCCTCCCGGTTGCCCATTGCCCCGCCGTTCGGCGGCGGTTTGGAAGTTTTTGTGCACCGCCTGGTCACCGCCCTGCGCCACCGCGGTGTGAGTGTGGACTTGTTTGCTGCGCGTGGCTCCGTGGGGCATCACGAGCCCCTGGAGTTCCCCGGTGTGGACTGGACGGGATTTGAGTCACTGGCCCGGGATGATGCCTACCCGCCAGGTGGTGTGGAGTCGGAAACGCAGGCGTATCTGCGGGTGCGTGAGTACCTGGAGGCCTCTGACTACGATTTGATCCACAACAACAGCACCCACCCCAGCATGCTCATGTTGGACCCGCATCAGGCGCCGCCGCTGCTGACCACACTGCACGTGCCACCCCAGCCGAACATGCAGCAGACCGTGGACACCCTGGGACCCGCCAATGGCCGATTTGCAGCGGTCAGTCACTTCACGGCACGCCAGTGGAACCTCCCGCGGCCTGCAGACGTGATTCACAACGGCGTGGACACGGAGCAGTGGCGGCCGGGCCCCGGAGGGGACGGTGCGGTGTGGTTCGGGCGCATCACCCGGGAGAAGGCGCCTCACCTGGCCATTGACGCGTGCCGCCGCCTGGGGTTGCCGCTGACCTTGATCGGCCGCAGCGCAGAGCCCGCGTACTTTGAACGCGAGATCCGCCCCCGCCTGGGTCCGGACATCCGATGGATGGGTGTCCGCTCCCCGCAGGAGATCGCCGCTACAGTGGGTCGGGCTGACGTTGCCCTGGTCACCCCGCAGTGGGATGAACCATTCGGTCTGGTCACCATTGAGGCCCTCTCCTGCGCAACGCCGGTGGCGGCCTTCAGCCGCGGTGGAGTCACCGAGGTCCTCCAGGACACCCCGGATCACTTGGCGATTCCCGACGACGTCGACGACCTGGCCCGCGCTGTCCGCGCGGCCCTGAAGCAACCTCGTTCCCAGGCCCGCGCCATAGCCGTGGAGCGTTTTGACCTGCAGATCATGCTGCGCCACTACATGGAGTTGTTTGAAGGGGTGCTGGCTCGGTGATCGGTTTCTACGCACACCACCACGGCTCAGGGCACATGACGCGCTGCCGGGCCCTGGCTGCGGAACTTTCCGTCACGCATTCCACCGCCATCCTGTCCTCCCGGGATGACGCAGAGGTGGTCCTGCCCCTGGATGCTCCTGCCTCGGCTGGGCTCACCCCAGCCCAGCTGACCGCGCACGGTGTATTGCACTGGGCCCCGCCCGGCCACCGCGGACTGGCCGACCGAATGGCCGCGATTGCTACCTGGATCCAGGAGCACCGCCCGGCGGCCTTCCACGTGGACGTCTCCGTGGAGGTTGCCGTTCTGGTGCGGGCCATGGGGGTTCCCGTGACGGTCCAGGCCATGCCCGGGCACCGCCCTGACGCCCCGCACATGCTGGGCTACAGCCTGGCCGATGCCGTGATCGCGGCCTGGCCCCGGTGGGTCCCTGTCCCGGAACACCTGGCCCACGTGGCGGACCGCGTTCATCAGGTCGGTGGGATCAGCAGGTTCCCCACCGGTGATCTGGACCTGCCACCTGCCTCGAGCACCCGCCCCCGCGTGGTCATCATGTTCGGCACCGGGGGTACGGATTCTCCGGAGGGTTACTGGGACGACGTCGTGACGCACCTGAATCTGGCCGGATTCGACTGCACCGTGATCGGCGGGCGTACCTGGGTGCCCGATCCACGCAACCTTTTGGAACGAGCGGATGTGATCATCACCGCGGCAGGGCAGAACTCCGTGGCAGATGTTGCGGCACTGGGGCGGCGGGCCGTCGTCGTTGCCCAGGAGCGGCCCTTCCAGGAACAGGAGGCCACCGCGCGAATCCTGCGGGAGGCGGGACTGGCCGTGACCGCGGACAGTGTGGCGGGCCAGGTGACACCGGTGCGGCAGTGGGAGCACCTGGTGCGGGAAGCTTTGGATTTGCGCCCGGACTGGCACCGGTGGGAAACCCAAGGGGCTGTGCAGCGGGCAGCACACGTCATCCGTGAGGTGGCCGGATGAACGCTCCGAACACCCACGTGATCACCCTGTGCTCCCGTGACCGGCGGACCCATGTTCAGCGGCAGATCGCGGCCCTGGCGCACTGGGCACCGCCGGTCACCCACCACACCGTGATGATCGGTGAGCAGCCGTTT
>NZ_JROX01000371.1:0-226 GCF_000800955.1 Kocuria sp. ZOR0020 | reverse complement strand
GGACTTGCTATGAACCACCGGCCTCAACTCATCCTGACCCGTAGGGCACCGCCGCGCCCACCCCACACCAGGATCCAGGTCAGATGCCCGTAGCGACTCAGAGCGTCGTAGGAGGCGCCCACCAGGCCCGCGATCAACCACACGGCGATCACCGTTCGCAACGCGCCGTGGGTCCACCGCACCGACAGCCGTGTCAGCTCAGGATCGACCGGCGGGGGAACGGAGG
>NZ_JROX01000370.1:0-839 GCF_000800955.1 Kocuria sp. ZOR0020 | reverse complement strand
CCGGGCCGGCTACTACCCCGGGGCCAAACCCATCCGCACCAAACTCATCGCCGAACGCGGCACCGGACGGCTGCTCGGCGCCCAGATCGTCGGGGAAGAAGGCGCGGCCAAGCGCATCGACGTGCTCTCCGTGGCGCTGTGGCACGAGACCCCGGTGGAAGAGCTGCTCAACATCGACCTCTCCTACGCCCCGCCGTTCTCCCCGGTGTGGGACCCGGTGCTCATCGCCGCGCGCAAGACCTGGCAGGCCGTCGAGACCGACCGCGCCCGCACCGAACCCGGATGACCACCGGCCCCTCCAGGGGCAGGCAGTGCCCTGCCCCCGGAGCCTTCCTCTACCGTGGAAGGCCACAGACCAGTCCAGGATCGAGGTGCGCACCGTGCGGATCGGTGAAGCGGCCGCAGCCGCCGGCATGACCACCAAAGCCCTACGGTTCTACGAACAGCACGGGCTGCTGCCCCCGGTGCACCGCGGCCCCAACGGGTACCGCGACTACCCACCCGAGGCCCTCGCCCGCCTGCAGTTCATCCGCCGAAGCAAGGCCGCCGGACTCAGCCTGGCCGAGATCCGGAACATCCTGCAGATCCGCGACGCCGGGCAGGCCCCCTGCGCCCACGTAGCCGCACAGCTCGCCCAGCAACTCACCGACCTCGACCAGCACATCGCTGAGCTCACCGCCCTGCGGGCCTCCGCGGCCGAGCACTACCAGGCCGCCTCCCAAGGCGACCCCACCCAGTGCGATCCCGCCCAAATCTGCAGCTACCTCTGAGCCCACAGCCGCACCACGGCCGCCAAATACCTCTGTCAGAACACCGCCATTCACCGTCGACAGTCACAG
>NZ_JROX01000369.1:0-861 GCF_000800955.1 Kocuria sp. ZOR0020 | reverse complement strand
AAATCATCCAGTTAAGCACGCGCGTAGCCATTAAACTTGACTTACCAGAGCCACGACCTAAATTAAGGAAAATTTCATTAATTAGGTTTACCTGAACACCTTTTTCGTCAATCATATCATAGCCGAGCATTAACTCGTACCAATATTTTTGCGTAGGGTGTAACTTAATTTTCATCAAATTTCCAGTAGTAAGGTAAAAGTTATCTTCTATCCACTCGATAGCTTGAGTAACTCTATCATAACGATAAATATATTTCTCATGAATTCTGATTTGCTTTTTAATAGTTTTACGCATATATTTATTTAGTTCTATGCCATGTTCTTTATTATAAGCCAACATTTGATTCATGTAATACATTTTATACCTCAAATTCTACATTTAATATACCTTTTTTTATTCTATTCTTAACAGTAGTTCTACTTAGTCCCATTTTTCGAGCCAATTCATTTATGCTATTAAATTTTAACCCTTTATAAACAAGTTTTTTACAACCGTGTAATTCTCCATTAAAATTGTTTTTTAAATGGTCAGTTCCAACACGTTCAAACATTCTTCTTGTATTTTCGGCTTGTGTTACATACTCAAGATTAGACAAACTATTGTTTTCTTTATTTCCGTCTTTGTGGTCAACGGTTAAGCCACTTTTACCTCTGAACGCTTCCATTATAACTCTATGTAGCCAAGTGTTTTTTATTACAAATATAAATTTTATAATAACCATTCTTTTGTAAAGTTGGCTTCATCATTTTATTTTGAGAAAGGCTGTAAATATTACCGTCTTCATAAACTATATATTTATCTTTATAAGTTACACTTTTCATTCAAACCCCTCTGGAACTTTAATTTCTGGCGTTTTATAT
>NZ_JROX01000368.1:0-2041 GCF_000800955.1 Kocuria sp. ZOR0020 | reverse complement strand
CCGGGCCCGTCGCGGCGCTGCTGGCCGACCGATCCGCGGCCCGCCACCTCACCGTCGTGCGCTCCAGCGTGATCCGCCGCTTCGCCGCGATGGTCGCCGCCTCCGACGAGCTGCGCGCCAACGATCGAGCCAAGGACATGCTCGCCCGGCTCGACGACCTCGAGCAGTCCGCGGACACCGCAACCCGGTCCACTGCCTGGGCGCGGGGCCTGGGCGAGGCCGTCGTGGTGCTGGCCTGCTCCCTCTCCTCCGTGCTCATGCTGGCAACCACCGTCGAAGCCCGGGCGGCAGGCACAATCTCCGCACCGGTCGTCGCCGCACTCGTGCTGCTGCCCCTGGGCCTGATCGATCCGCTGCTCGGCGCGGTCGATGCGGTACAGCAGTGGCCCGCGCTGGCCCAGTCGCTGCGCAAGGTCCATGCCGTCACCGCCACAACCACCCGCCATAAGCGACCTCGGCCCCCCGCCGGGCTGGTTCCGGCTCAGGTCCAAGAGCTGACGCTGGCCGACCTGGCCGTCACCTGGCCGCAGGCGCCGGCCCCGGCATTCCGCCACCTCCAGGCCACCGTGCGCCGGGGCCGGTGGCTCGTCGTTGAAGGTCCCTCCGGCTCAGGCAAATCCACCCTGCTGGCGACCCTCCTGGGCCACTTGCCCGCCGCGGAGGGCTCATGGCAGGTCAACGGCTCCGACAGCACCACCTTCGACGCCCGGCAGCTGCGGCGACGCTTCGCCTGGTGCCCCCAGGAGGCACACCTGTTCGACTCCACCATCCGCGGGAACCTCCTGCTCGCCCGGGGGAAAAACGATCGGCCCACCGATGAGGACATGCATGAGGTCCTTACCCGCGTGGGCCTGGAGTCCTTCATGGGTGGATTGCCCCAGGGCCTGGACACACCAGTCGGCCCGAGCGGAGGGAGCCTCTCGGGAGGCCAACGACAACGCATCGCCGTCGCCAGGGCGCTGCTCACCCGCGCCGACGTCCTGCTCCTCGACGAACCCACCGCTCACCTCGACGCACCCGCTGCCCACTCGCTGATCTCCGACCTGCGCTCAGCACTGTCCGACCGCATCGTCGTGCTCGTGACCCACCACGCCGAACAACGCACTGGAGCAGACGTTCGCCTCCACCTGCCAGGAGCGCACCAGCACTGCGCACCACAGCCCAGTGACCATGCACAGACCAGTGACCATGCGCAGGCTAGAAACGGCGACCGGTCACTGACGCGTGTTCCCTGACCGTCCCGCCAACGCAGAAAATTCCAGGCGTCCCAGATGGGATACAGCCCTTCCGGGGACTCTGCTCGACCCGTCCTCAGCGCCGGCGCCCGGCTGACCTGCGCTGGCACGGGTTAATCCGGAAGGCTCCGAGAAGACGCCATGGCGAGTAGGACCATCCCGTGACGAGACACCGCTCGGCTCCCTCACGCTCCCGGGGCGATGGAGGTGTCGGTGCTCGCTGTGGCGTCTTCGGCGGGCGGCACGGTGGCGCGGCGGGGTGAGCGGCCCAGATCTACCACACGGTAGATCAGACCCGCCACCAGACCCCCCAGCAACGGGGCAACCCAAAACAGCCACAGCTGAGACAGGCTTTCAACACCCCCGATAACCGCGGTGCCGGTGGAGCGGGCCGGATTCAGCGACCCGCCGTCGAAAGGCGCCAGGATGGTGAGCAGGAAGGCGAAGCTCGCCCCGATCGCCACCGGGGCCAGGACCGCGTTGGCCCGTGGGGCTGTCGAGCCCAGGACCACGAGGACGAACAGCGTCGTCGCCACGAACTCGACCAGAAGCACGGTGGACCAACCGGCTTGGGAGGTGGAGTTCTCCCCGTAGCCGTTGGCCACCGCCCCCAAGGCCTGGGCGGTGGTGGAGGCATCAATCAGTGTCATCAGCACCGCCCACAGCATGCCCACCGCGACCAGCGCCCCGAGCACCTGGGCCACCACGTAGCCGAGGGCGACCTTGGCCGGAGTGCGCCCGGACACGACCGCTGAAGCGCCGTGAAGCGCCCTGAGTTTGTTGGAGGCTCCTGACCTTGGAAACGA
>NZ_JROX01000367.1:0-4005 GCF_000800955.1 Kocuria sp. ZOR0020 | reverse complement strand
ACCGGCGGGTTCAGACCCCAACTACACCCTGGATCATGATGAGCCAATAAACTCCTACTAGTGACCCCAGCTCTCGGCGGGGCGCTGACTCCAACATATTTATTGTATCGAAGTCGCTGCAAAAGAATTGAGTTTCGGTTCCGCGCCGTGTGCGTGGAATTATATCCGACGCGTGCACGAATCACGGAGGTGTTCTATTCGTAAGGCCCGAGGAAGCGCTCGCCGTTGTAATGAATCATGTGCGTGGGATGGTCAGCGCACCAAACCTCGGACTCCCAAGCGATCTTGTCGACGTACTTCCGAAACTCTGCCCGATCAGGGAAGCAAGAGACGTAAACAAGGCCTGCCGTCGACTGTGAGAACAAGTTGCTAAGTTCAGCCTGGCGTTTAGAGTCGACCGGGCCGTGCGAGCTGGCTGCTTCCAGAAGCACGAGCCAGTTACGGTCGGGCAGGTACGTAACTAGGTCGGGCATCTTGCCGTGCTGGTCGACTTCAACCTTTAGCGAAGACAGGGTTTCTCGTTCGAAGAGTGCCCACTTGTCACCGGCATCGCCAATGTAAAGCACTTGCCCACCAGGCGTGAAGCGAGGGCAGAAGTCTTCAATCATCGCCTTAAGCAAGACGTTCTGCCCACCGGGCGTCAGAGTGAAGATCGACCCGTCGGGAAGTGTCAACGGAATGCGTTCCATCTCGCGGGCAGCCGCATAGCGCGCCTTTAGTCCGGGAAGCTCGGAAAGGTATCGGTCGATTCTGGATTGCCAGCCGTCGGTGCCGTAGGCGCGTAACACATCCAGAGCCTCAGCTGTAACTTGATAATTCCACTTGGGCGAGTTCACGGGACGTCGGGGCTCGTCCGGATTCTGCACAACAAGTTGTGCTTCCACAAACTGGTGCAGTGTGAACCTTCGGACGGTCTCACGAGTGTTCGGGGCGTAGTCCTTGTCGTACTCGTCGCGAATGAAGTTCATGATGGCCCGTGTGCCGAGCATCGGGTTAGCCGCATCTGCCCACGCATCCGCAGGTGCGAGACGCAGGAGCGCCAGGAGCACGAGGGCGGAGCGTTCATTACTGCGCTCGGCGTCCATGCCTAGCGTTTCTAGAATGATGCGGGCATCTTCCACTTGCTCGTGGGCGGCGTCGGTCAGCTCACTCATTTTTCGACGAACTCCTTTACGAGGGAGTCAACCTCGACCTGAGAGGTGACTGCGTTGCTTCCAAGGTAACGCAGGGTCTCGACGGAAGGAAACCGTAGAGTTCGCAGATCGGTGGCATTGACCTGCGTATGGCCCGAGAAAGTGCGAAAGAACTTGTCAATCACGGATGAGTTCAGCCAGACTGCGACACCCTGGGCGAGGTCTTGATCCAGCCCACAACCCCCGAAATGGAACACGTTGAGGTGATTCTCAAATGCCACTTCACCTGGGTTTTCAATGGGCGACCAGACAGAGGCAACAATACGTCGGCGCTCCTCCTTTGCGCTGAATCGCTTTACGACGGTATACCAGCCCTCGGGCAGGATCATCGCCCGATCCTTGTCGTTGCTGGGTTGGAACCACTGGGGCTTGCGGATCGCCCGGGGCCATGCCACTCGGCCATCACGGAGGTTGCCGGGATAGATAAGCGGAACCGATTCAGCCAGTTTTACGCTGCTAAGGGCGTGACGTGAGCGGAAATCCACTACTCGCCCGGTCGAGACTTGAATTCCAATATCAAGCAAAGTGCATGGTTGAGACAGCACTAGTTCAGCGACCCTGGTGTCATCTGCATCTGTTGCAAGTCTAATAAATCGGTTGGGGTCGTCTGGATAGACGACATCGTCGTAGGGTACGACTCGTGAGACGACGTCATCGGTGTGGTCGCGACTCACAGAAAGCTCGACAACACCCGGAGCAGCCCCACGGGTTCCAGAGAAGATGACGTTTTCCTGAAGCACTCCTGTGTCGGCGAAAACGGTAGAGCGGGAGTCGAATACGTGTACCCGGTCAAGCGCGATCGAGTCGAGCAGATGGGAGCGAAACTCTCCAAAGTACGGTCCATTGAAGAATGACCTTGGTGTGATCGCAACAACCTGACCACCAGGCCGTAGGGCTGCGACAGACAGGGCGAGGAACGCAGCGTAGAGATTCGGAGCATCGACTCCAGAGGCACGCATGGCAACTCGGTGTGTGCTTGACACCGGCAGCTTTCCGTAAGGTGGATTCTCGATCACTAGATCGAACTGTGCGTCCAGATTGAGTGACGACTCCAACCCCGTGGAATCGAGGATGAAGTCTGCTTGGACGATCTCGGCCATGACTTGACCATCCCCAACCCGCTCACACTCGTCAAGGGTCGCTCGAAGGTGGGGTAGTAGGGCCGGATCGCGTTCAACTGCGACGATCTCTAGGGACAATTCGGGTCGCTCAGCGAGCACTCGACTCACCAATGCAGCAGTCAAAATGCCGGATCCAGCTCCAGGATCAAGAACGCGAAGCGTGCCACTTGAGGGCAGGCTTGGCATGGACGAGATGAGTCGAGCCGCAGCCGCGGGGGTAAAGAATTGTCCCAATTGGCTCTGTGTGCGCGCATCAAGTCCGCCGAGGGCGGCGACTCGCCCGACCTCGGCGATACGCAGGAGGTCTGTCGCCAACATCTTGTCACCATA
The DNA here is from genome assembly GCF_000800955.1 of Kocuria sp. ZOR0020. Classification (NCBI taxonomy): domain Bacteria; kingdom Bacillati; phylum Actinomycetota; class Actinomycetes; order Micrococcales; family Micrococcaceae; genus Kocuria; species Kocuria sp. ZOR0020. The sequence continues at coordinate 1,361 of NZ_JROX01000367.1, read as the reverse complement.
ACCGAGGCCACTGACAACGAAAGGGCAGCGCGCCGCGACGTTCACTAGTCGGTCATCGCTCTCAGCCGACGCATCGTCTCCGGCGGGGCGGTTCCGATCACGCCTAGCGGCTGCGCACTGCGCTTGCTGGGCCGCTCGCCACCTTCACATGCGACCTCGCCGACCCGTGCGGCGAATACGGCGACCCAATGCAGCTAGCTGCGGACACTGATTGATGACGTAATTTTCGTGAAGCAACTTGGGTGGGCCCTGTGGGGCTCGAACCCACGACCCATGGATTATCAGTCCCGCCGACACAAGGTGTCGCCGGCTCACGTCCACAGGGCAACCCGCTCGTGCCGTCTGGACGGAGGTCACCGCCGAACGCGAGCCACCACGTGCTCATCTCGCGGCCTGATCGGCTAGGGCGTGTCTCCTACGCGACGAGGCGCCCTTCCTGGAAGCCGGCATCACGCACACCCCCATGATCCTGCGGCGCTGAGCAGCTCTGCGGCCCCACCCTGCACCGGTGCGCGCCCAGATGAGAATCGACTGATGAACTGAGCGGACTCCCGGCGGATCCCTACCTGCGTTGCATCCGCCGTTCACACGCGCCTGCCTATAGTACCGAGATGCTCCCCCGCGCTCCCCGCCAGATCTACCGCTACGCCCAGCTACTCTCCGGCCCCCGCCGAACCCCGCTCTTCGACCGGCACCTGGCCTACCTGCTGGTGGTCATCGCCGGGGCTCTGAACTCCGTCGGCTTCGTGGCCGTGGGTCTCTACACGTCGCACATGACCGGGATGACGGCCTCGGGCGCCGATCACTTCATGACCGGCGACTGGCGCCTGGTGCTGGCGGCGGCCCTGGCCGTGTCCTCATTCATCGTCGGGGCGATCATGTGCACCGTGGTCTTCACCTGGGGCCGACGACGACGGCTCTCGAGCCGCTACGCCAACGTCCTGGCACTGGAGGGCGTACTGATGCTCGTGACCGGTCTGCTGGCCGGGCGATTCGAGGGCCCTGAGACGGAGCTGGTGCTCGTGGCGCCGCTGTGCTTCACCATGGGCCTGCAGAACGCCCTGATCACCAAGATCCGCGACTTCCCGGTGCGAACCACCCACGTCACGGGGATGGTGACCGATATCGCCGTGGAGCTCGACCGCATCCCCTACCGCAGCCGGGACGCCGCCCCAGTGCGCGGTGATCGGGAGAAGCTGCGGGTGCTCACTGTGCTCGTGGGCCTGTTCTTCCTCGGCGGGATCGTGGGCACGCTGGGTTACTGGGGAATGGGCTTCGGCGCCCTGGTCTTCGGCGCCGCCCTGATCCTGACCGCATCCCTGCCGCCGATCGCGCGCGACTTTGCCGGGCCCGGCACCGGG
>NZ_JROX01000038.1:0-2722 GCF_000800955.1 Kocuria sp. ZOR0020 | reverse complement strand
GGACGTCCGCCGCCACTTCCGTGGCTTCCACATTCACGACGACGCCGCCCGGGTCACCATCCGGCCCGGAACCACCGTGCGGGAGGTCAACACCGCGCTGGGCCGACACGGTCGAAAGCTCGGCCCCGATCCGGCGTCCGAATCGGCCTGCACCCTGGGTGGGGTCATCGCCAACAACTCCTCCGGAATGCACTGCGGGACGGAGTTCAACACCTACCAGACCTTGGAATCCATGGTGTTGGTGACGCCCTCCGGCACGGTGCTGGACACCTCGGATCCGGATGCCGACCGCCACCTGCATGAAGCCGAACCAGACCTCCATGAGGGCCTGCTGCGGTTGCGGCGGCGCGTTGTGGAGAACGCGGAGTCGGTGGCCACCATCCAGCGGTTGTTCGCCATGAAGAACACTATGGGCTACAGCCTCAACGCGTTCCTGGACCAGAGTGTGCCGGTCAAAATCCTGGAACGGCTGATGATCGGGGCGGAGGGCACCCTGGGTTTTGTGGCGGAGGCCGTGTTCCGCACCGTGCCCGTGTATCCCCACATGGCCACGGGCCTGTTGGTGTTCCCGGATTTGTATGCCGCAGCGGATGCCGTTCCGGACCTGGTGGCGGCCCATTCGGCCACGGTGGAGTTGATGGATGCCACCTCCCTGAAGGTGGCACAGGCCTACGGCCAGGCACCTGGCCCCATAGCCGGAGTTCAGGTTCAGAACCACGCGGCCTTGTTGGTGGAGTACCAGGGGGACACCGCGGAGCTGTTGCGCGAGCGCACTGACGGGGCGGCAGATCTGTTCGATCATCTCCCCCTTGTCAGCAAGCCCGACCTCACGCTGGACCCCACCGCCCGAGCTGCGCTGTGGACCGTGCGCAAAGGCCTTTACGCCGCCGTGGCAGGCCACCGCCCGTCCGGCACCAACGCACTGTTGGAGGACGTGGTTGTTCCGGTTTCCACCTTGGGCGCCACCTGTGAATCCCTGACGGAGATGTTCGACGCCCACGGTTACCAGCAGTCCGTGATCTTTGGGCATGCCAAGGACGGCAACGTCCACTTCCTGCTCAACGAGGACTTCTCCGATCCCGAATGCCTGCAGAGGTACCAGGACTTCACTGATGAGATGGTGGATCTGATCCTGGACAACGGCGGATCCCTCAAGGCCGAACACGGAACGGGGCGGATCATGGCCCCGTTCGTCCGGCGGCAGTACGGGGACGAGCTCTACGACGTCATGGAGGAGCTCAAACGCCTGGTGGATCCTCGGGGCGTGTTCAACCCGGGCGTGATCCTCAATGCCGACCCCCTGTGCTATCTCCAGGACCTCAAGATCGCGCCCTCCCTGACCGGGGCTGCTGAGGAGGATGCGGACCGCTGCGTGGAGTGCGGTTACTGCGAACCCGTGTGCCCGTCCAAGGACCTCACGCTGACACCTCGCCAGCGCATTGTGGGGCGCCGCGAAATCGTGGCTGCCCAAGCCCGTGGGGACCACCAGAGCGCCCAGACCTTGATCCGCGAGTACGAATACCACGGCCAACAGACATGTGCCGTTGACGGCATGTGTTCCACCGCCTGCCCGGTGTTCATTGACACCGGGGACCTGGTGCGGCGGCTGCGAGCGGACGGCACCTCCCGCGCAGAGGCCAAACTCTGGGACACCGCAGCAGCCAACTGGGGGCAGACGGTCCGCGGGGCATCGACCGCACTGAGCGTGGCCAAGGCCGTGCCGTCCTTCCTGCCGCGCAGTGCCACCGCCGTGGGGCGTCGGCTCCTGGGCCGGGACCGCGTCCCCGAGTACCTGAGCTCACTTCCCGCCGGAGGACGACGACGCCCGACCGGCCCTCAGGATCCCCATGCGTCGGCGGTGTTCTTCCCGGCGTGTGTCACCGCCATGTTCGGGGACGAGCCATCGGTGAAGGGACAGCGGGAGGAGGGGACGGCGTCGTCGTTGTCCTCGGCCGAGGCGTTGCTTGCTCTGTGCGAGCGGGCCGGGGTGGCGGTCACGGTGCCTGAGAACGTGGACGCCACGTGCTGCGGCACCCCGTGGAAGTCCAAGGGCATGACTGCCGGTCACCAGCGCATGCGTGAGGTGACCCTGCCTGCGCTGTGGGAGGCCTCGGAGCAGGGGCGACTGCCGGTGGTGTGTGATGCTTCGTCCTGCACGGAGGGGCTGGAGGCCATGAAGGCCGGAGCAGCCGATTCAAAGTACGCAGCGTTGCGGTTTGTGGATGCGGTGGAATTCGTGGCCGACCACGTGCTCCCGCAACTGCAGGTCAAGCAGAGGGTGGGATCAATGGTCCTTCACCCCACGTGCTCGTCCACGCAGTTGGGGGTCAACGGGGCGCTCGGGGTGCTGGCTGATGCCGTGGCGGATGAGGTGGTGACCCCGGTGGCCTGGAACTGCTGCGGCTACGCCGGGGACCGCGGGATGTTGCACCCTGAGCTGACCGCATCCGCCACGGCGCGGGAGAGCACGGAGGTCAATGAGCGGGACTTTGATGCCTATGCGTCCCTGAATCGCACGTGCGAACTGGGGATGACGCAGGCAACCGGGCACACCTACCGGCACATCCTCCAACACCTGGAGCAGGCCACGCGCTAGATCCAGATGGTCAGTGGGTGCGTTGCGGCACCACCCTGATGGGGATGCTGAGTAGTCACTGGGCCCACTGCTGGTGTTCAGTGGTCAGTTTCCTGGTCGATCAGCGCTGATCGACCAGGAAACTGA
>NZ_JROX01000366.1:0-1743 GCF_000800955.1 Kocuria sp. ZOR0020 | reverse complement strand
GGCTGGCCCGGGCCCCGCAGACCGGGGCCGTCCACCAGTACTTCCTCCAGGCCGTCGCGGTGCTCGCCGTCGGCGTCGTGGCCTGGTCCGTCTACGCCGTGATGGGATGAGCATGCTGAGTTTGATCGTCTTCCTGCCCTTGGTGGCCGCCGCCGTCCTGGCCGCTGTGCCCGCGATCGGGCCCGCGGCCGCGCGCTGGGCGTGGGTGGTGGTGTCCGTCGTGGAGCTGCTGCTCGTGGGCGTGCTGTGGGCCGGCTACGAGGACCCAGGACCCAACGGGCTGGCGTTCGAGGAGCAGGTGCCGTGGATCCCCGGCGTCAACAGCAGCTACCACGTGGGCGTGGACGGGCTCTCCCTGCCGCTGCTGGCCATGACGGCCGTGGTGTTCCTGGCCTGCGCCGTCTACGCCCTGCGGGACGCGGACCGGCCGCGCGTGCAGGCCGCACTCTTCCTGTTCCTGCAGGGCGTGAGCCTCGGGGTGTTCGTGGCGGCCGACCTGATCCTGTTCTTCGTCTTCTTCGACCTATCCATCGTGGGCATGTACTTCGTGATCGCCGGGTGGGGCCACGGCCACGCGGCCCGGTCGGCGCTGAAGTTCTTCCTCTACACGTTCCTGGGCTCCCTGGCCCTGCTGCTGGGCTTCATCGGGCTCTACGTGGCGGCGGCCCCGCACACCTTCGACATCCCCGAGCTCGTCGCCGCGGCGCCGCTGGCGGGCGACCCGCTCACCGGGGGGCTGGTGCTCGCGGCGATCCTGGTGGGCCTGGCCGTGAAGACCCCCACCGTGCCCTTCCACACCTGGCTCCCCCCGGCCCACACCGACGCCCCGGCCATCGGCTCGGCCGTGCTGGCGGGGGTGCTGCTGAAGATGGGCACCTACGGATTCGTGCGCATCGCCATGCCGATGCTGCCCGAGGCCTGGCGCGCCTGGGCCTGGGTGATCGTGGTGGTCGGGATCGTCTCGGTGCTCTACGGGGCGTTCGTGGCCCTGGCCCAGACGGACATCAAGCGGATGATCGCCTACACCTCCGTCAACCACATGGGCTACATCGTCCTGGCCCTGGGCGCGGCCGGGGTCCTCGCCGAGGACGCCGCCCAGGCCCGTTCCGTGGCGGTCACCGGGGCGGTGGTGCAGATGGTCAGCCACGGGCTGATCACCGCCGCCCTGTTCCTGCTCGCCGGGGTGATGCAGGACCGGGCCGGCTCCTACGACATGGGCTCCTACGGTGGGCTGGCCGCCCCGGCCCCGCGCTACGCGGCGCTGTTCGCGGTCGGGGCCTTCGCCTCCCTGGGCCTGCCCGGGTTCTCCGGGTTCATCGCCGAGTTCCAGATCTTCGCCGGCAGCATCGCGGTCGCCCCGGTCACCGCGGTCGCCCTGCCGGGGATCTTGGTCACCGCCGCCCTGTTCCTGCGGGCCCTGCAGCGGGTCTTCACCGGCCCCGCGGCCGGGCACACCCCCGGGTTCGCGGACCTCCGGGCGCAGGAGCTGTGGTCCGCCGGTCCCCTGCTGGGCCTGTCCCTGCTCATCGGCGTGCTGCCCCGGGTGCTGCTCGAGGTGATCGAGCCGGCCTCGACCGCCCTCGTGAGCCTGGTGGGGAGGTAGCCGGTGGAGGCCTCGATGCAGATGCGCCCGGAGCTGCTGCTGCCCGAGATCGTCGTCTTTCTCGGCGGGTTGGTGGTGCTGCTGGGTGGATCGTTCCTGCCGCGGGACCGCCAGTGGATCGCCCGCGCAGTCGCCGCCCT
>NZ_JROX01000365.1:0-920 GCF_000800955.1 Kocuria sp. ZOR0020 | reverse complement strand
ACGACTGCCTCCCCGTCACCGACCCCCCCGCCGAGCCAGACACCCACCCAGGCACCCTCGCCCACATCAACCGCGCAGCCCACGACCGAGGCCCCGTCACCCAGCGCGACCACAACACCGACGACGCCCGCACCACAGGCGACGACGCCGCAACCAACCACTGATCAGCCCCAACCACCTGCGGGTACCACCACACCGCCTGCGTCCAAGGATTCCTCCATTCTGGTTCGTACCGGGTTGAGCACTTCCGATGGCCAATGGGGCCCCACGGTCTGGATCTTTGCTGCTGCCACAGTAATTGCGGCAGCTTCCGGGTGGGTCTATGTGAGCCGCCGCCGTCGCATGGACTGACCGCAAGACTCACGGGCTGACGACGAACGGACTGGCCAGACCGGATGAATTGGCCAGACCGGATGCGATGGCCAAAACGCGCACGGACGATTCGCGATTGACGGCGGGGTGCCCCTGTGACGAGCACCTCGCCGTCACCCGTCAACACGACAGCATCGAATGATGCGCAATGGTTCGTCAGCGCCTTGTCCCAAAACGATTCAGCACGCACACTCTTACCCACAATGATTCGTCGCCAATCACCAGAGACCAACCACCGCACAATGGCCCACAAAACCACTCATCACAACGCCAAACAATCACGGTGGTCACAACGTGCCTTGATTGCCACGTGTGTGATTTCCACGGCCGCGGCAGGAATTCTGGTGGTGGACCAGGTGACGGATGGCCAACCAGAAACCTTGCAGCGTCTGGGCGTTGTTCCGGAACCCATGGGCCCCACAGAGATGACAGGCCCAACGGCCGGCCCGGCAGATGTTCCGCCCCAGGACGTCCTGGTGGCTGGGCAAGCTGCCCAAGATCACCAAGCCACGGACGACGGCTTGCCCACAGTGGGCATGGACGGGATT
>NZ_JROX01000364.1:0-337 GCF_000800955.1 Kocuria sp. ZOR0020 | reverse complement strand
TCAATACGTCGCCATCCGCTACACCGAGCGTCTTGCTGAGGCCGGCGCGGTCGCCTCGGTCGGCTCCACCGGCGACTCGTATGACAACGCCCTGGCCGAGGCCTTCAACTCGCTATTCAAGGCAGAACTGGTCCGTAACCTCGGGCCCTGGAAGAACATCGACGACCTCGAGATCGCGACCGCGGAATACATCGACTGGTTCAATCACCGGCGTCTGCACGGCGAGATCGGCATGATTCCGCCCGTCGAGCTCGAGGACGTCTACCATCACAACAACCCCGCACCGGCACCCGCCGACGCGGCACTTGCGAGCCTCTAACAAACCCGGGGCGATTCA
>NZ_JROX01000363.1:0-1826 GCF_000800955.1 Kocuria sp. ZOR0020 | reverse complement strand
CGGTTGACACCACCGAGGACCAGGTGTTCGTAGCGATCTATCCAGAGGCGTGGGCGGATCTGCTGACGTGGGTGCGCGCAGATGACACGCCGATCACGGGGTTTCCGCAGCCCGGGACCGCTGGGCCTCAGCCCTGGGATCCCGCACTCTTGGCTCGTCTGCGGCAGCAAGGCTGGGCCACCGCTGGTGCGGGAGTGGGCGCCGGTGCCACGGTCAGGCAGCGAATTGGCGCCAACCCGGTGTTGGTCAAGGTGTCCGTGGCAAGCGTGGTGATCGTGATGGCCGCGGTGGCTGGTCACCTGCTGGTCGGCGAGCACACGACCTTGCGCAGCCTTCTGGCGCCGCTGATCGCGGGGCTGGGAAGCCTGATCACGGTGTCCATGCGCAAGCCGTTTCCGGTGGTCACGCCGTGGATTCCCCTGGCAGTCCTGGCGGTCTACGTCTGGATGACCTTGGCAGGATCGGATGTGGGCCGCGTGCTGGTTTTCGCCGCTTTCATCCCGGCGGCTTACGGCTCACTGTGGATGGATCGACGACGACGCAACCACCCGCGCCGTCGTCGATCCTGAAGGCCAGGCAAGGCCAGGGTCAGCTCAGGCTCGCGTCAAGCCGTCCACTGAGAACTCCTGGCCATCCGGGATGCCGTTCATGTTCTGGTCAGGATTCAACGGGTCCACCAGGACCACCAAGGGCTCTTGCAGCCAATCAATCCAATCCACGATGTAAAGGCCTTCCTGGGCATCCGTGAAGCCGTCGCCGTCAGTGTCTGCGCTGTTGGCATTCGTACCCTGGGCGATCTCAATCGCGTCAGACAGTCCGCCAGAATCAGAATCCGCCGAGTTGCCACGCGTTTGGCTCGCGGGATAATCCGCCCAATCCGCGTTTCCGTACCCGAAGATCTCCACTGCATCCACCACGCCGTCGCCATCGGTGTCCGTGTTCAGAGGATTGGTGCTGTTGCCGATCATGCTGTCCTCAACTCGACCGGGCGCACAGTCACCGTCAATGTCTTCAATGCGGTAGCCAGGGAACGGTTCGGCGCTTTCATTGAAATTGGGGTCGGTACCGGCTGCGACCTCGTCACCGTCAGTCACGCCGTCGTAGTCAGTGTCTGCGCTGAGCACGCAGGTTCTGAACATTCCGCCCCTGCCGAGTTTTTGGTTGACTTCCTGGGCGTCAGTGAGTCCGTCATTGTCAGTGTCGGGATTGTCGGGACGCGTGTACTCGCGGTTTTCTTCCGAATCGCTCAGACCGTCCCCGTCCGTGTCGGCCAAGACAGGATCTGTGGGGATGACGAATGGCGTTGTCTGACCGGAACCCGTGAGGACTCCTTGACGTTTGGTTCCAACACCGATCAGCTCATGGCCGTCCGGGATGCCATCTCCATCCGTGTCCGGGTGACGCGGGTCCGTGCCCAGTGCCAGTTCGTCGGTGTTGGTCACGCCATCCAGGTCCCAGTCGTTCCAGGCAACGTTCCACAGGGCGTCGTAGGAAGACGTTGGCTCGACTGCGCCCGCGGGTGCCTGTGCCAGAAGCGTGCTCAAGGGCAGTGCAACCGCCGCCCCGATCGATGCCACTCGGCGTGATGCCTTGATGCTGATGCTGTTCACGATTCCCCCTGCGTTACAGCAATTGATGGCGATGTGGTGCGCATCGCTACCTCAATCTACGCCCACCTTCGGGGTTGACCAGCCTCGATGACCACAAGTTGCATTAGTTGCTGGGGAAACTAGATGGGTTGGGGTGGCACCTGGGTGAGATCACCGGCTGTTGTTGAGATGACACCCCGTTGCTGGTGATCTCAGCATCAGGTGGTGATCTCACGG
>NZ_JROX01000037.1:0-14942 GCF_000800955.1 Kocuria sp. ZOR0020 | reverse complement strand
GCGCTGGTTCCTTGGACGGCCACATTGCGGATTTCGAATTCGACGGCGGGCCACCGCAGCCGGGCGTTGCGGACCACATCCTTTTCCGCATCCGAGTTGCGCCCGGTGATCAGGCCAACCCGCTGCGGCAAGGGTGGCAGGGGTTTCTTGCGGTCGGCATCGAACAGGCCCTCGTCCGCCAAGGCGCGGCGCAGACGTTCGATCCTGACCAGCAGATCCCCCAGCCCCACGGGCCGGACACCCTGCCCGATCATGGACAACCGGCCGGTCTTGGTCCAGAAGTCCGGTTTGATCTGTGCCACCACGCGCATCCCGCGTTCCAGAGGGGTCTCCATCTGGGCCATTTCACGGGCGAACAGGGTGACGGGCACGGAGACTTCCTCGTCCACGTCCCGCAAGGTCAAGTAGGTCACCCGGGCGCGCTGGTTCAGTTCCACCACCTGTCCCTCAACCCAGGTGGGGTCACAGCGGGCAATGTAGGCGTGGAGGTTCTCGGAGAGCAGACGCAACGGCCAAGGATTCTCCGGCGTGGTGAGTCCAGCGCGCGGCGGGAGGCTGCGCTCCTGGGCGGGCTGATCGGCGTCGTCAGAACTCATGAACACATGCCTACCACCCTGCACGGACAGCCCACCGCTGATCCGCGCGGAAAAGTCACGAGTCCGTGGACAAGCTCGAACGGTCATTGGGCAAGAGACGGCTGTGGAGCGGAGACGGCCCGAGGTTCCGCGTAGGGTGGCAGCTGTTGGAGGTTGGTGGGCCGTGGATTCCATGGGCTTGTCAAAGACCCCGCACGTCATCCCGTCATGTTCGGAGGCCCCGTTGGGCGAATCAGAGCTGAAGAGTTCCCGGTCCCGCCGTCTGCGTGGCTGGGTGGGAGTGCTGCGCACGGTTCTGGGGTTCGTTCTGGCACTGGCTGGAGCCGCCGCCGTGGTGGTCGGTGTGACTCTCCAGTGGTTGCAGGATTCTCTGGTGGACAGGGACGGGTTTGCGCAGATCTCCCAGGAACTCGTCCACGATGAATCTCTGCAGCAGGAGTTGACGGACACTGCCGTGACCCAGGCCTCGGATGCCGTCCAGGGCCAAGACCTGGGGGCGGTGCCCTTCAGTGGAGCCCTCAAGGACATGGCAGATCGCCGCATCGCCGGTTACATCCGCGAATACGTTGACTCCGATCAGTACGTGGATGACTGGAATGACGTCCTGCTGACCACACACCAGATCAACATTGAACCTGCCGGCTCGTTACCGGAAACATCTGGGGACGGTGCTCCGGAGGACTTGGAGCTGTACGTGGCGCCCGTGGTGGGGTCGCTGGAGTCCCACATCGAGGACCGGCTGCAAGACACGCTGGGCGTGCGCCTGAATCTGGATCTCCGCGACCAGGAGGGGCTGGGCGGTCAGGACGGAATCATTGTGGTGCGGGATTCAGCCACAGGCCCTGCCTTTGACACCATTGCCGATTCCACCGTCCAGGCACCGCTGTTGCTGTGGGGCGGTGTGGCAGCCCTGGTGTTGGCTGCGCTGCTGAGTCGCCACCGGGAATGGGTCCTGGTGGGAGCCGGTGTGGGTGCGGCCACTGCGGCAGTGCTGGCCCAGCGTGGTGCTCAGGAGCTGACGTCCACCGTCCTGGCCTCACCAGACCTGCAGGACGTGGGGCGCAGTCTGGTGGAGCGGGTCTTCCAGATTCTGCTCACGGGCATGGACCACACCCTGGCGCCGTGGCTGTGGGGAGGGGTGGCGGTCGCCGTCGTGGGGGCGTTGCTGGCCGCCGCTCGGCTGCTGTGGCGCTCCGGTTCCCGGGACAGTTGGGAAACGGGACACACGCTCACCCAAGATCAACGACGACGCCGCGTGGTGGAGATCTGAGGTGGCCCAACTCGGCAGAGGGCCCGTCTCACCGCAGAAGCGTAGGAGTCTGCGATCCTCATCACGGCTTGGCTCAGCAGGTTACCTGTCAGCAGTGACCCCGTACGATGGGGGACATGTCCACGCCCGTAGCACTTGCCATGCCGTCTGTTCCGCGTCTCCGCCGCACCCCGGAAGAAGTTGCTGCTGCAGCGCCCGTGGACGGCCCCAAGAAGGTCCTGCTGGCCTCGCCTCGTGGGTACTGCGCCGGTGTTGACCGTGCCGTGATCGCTGTGGAGAAGGCCCTGGAGCACTACGGGGCTCCCGTGTATGTGCGTAAGCAGATCGTGCACAACAAGCACGTGGTGGAGACCCTGGAAGCACAGGGTGCGGTGTTCGTGGAGGAAGTGGACGAGGTTCCGGAGGGTTCCCTGTTGGTGTTCTCCGCTCACGGTGTCTCACCTGCAGTGGTGCAATCTGCAGCGGAGAAAAACCTGGAGACCATTGACGCCACCTGCCCATTGGTGACCAAGGTGCACCGGGAAGCAGTGCGCTTTGCCAAGCGCGGCCAGCAGATTCTGCTGATCGGGCACGTGGGGCACGAGGAGGTCGAGGGCACCTACGGCGAGGCGCCGGATCAGACCATCATTGTCAACAGCCCCGAGGACGCTGACACCATTGAGGTGGATGACCCGGACAACCTGGTGTGGCTCTCCCAGACCACGTTGAGCGTGGACGAGGCGCTGGAGACCGTGACGCGTCTGCGCAAACGATTCCCCAACCTGCAGGATCCGCCTTCGGATGACATCTGCTACGCCACCTCCAACCGGCAGGGTGCCATCAAGGAGATCGCACCACGTGCGGACCTGGTGATTGTGGTGGGCTCCTCCAACTCTTCCAACTCCGTGAGGCTGAAGGAAGTCGCCGCCGAATACGGTGCCGACCGCGCAGAACGCGTGGACAACGCCAACCAGGTGGATGAAGCCTGGTTTGAAGGTGTGGCCACCGTCGGCGTGACCTCCGGGGCCTCCGTGCCCGAGGTTCTGGTGCGTGATGTCCTGGCTCTGCTGGCCGACTACGGCTACGGGGAGATCGAGGAAGTGGTCACCGCTGCGGAGGACATTCTGTTCTCCCTGCCCAAGGAGTTGCGTGCGCGGCTGACTGCTGATGGTGACGCCGACCGCAACCTGGGTGGCCGCGGAGCGCGCCCCAACCGCTGAGTCAGAAGGGCTGCCGCACGGACACCTTCCACCGGGAGGTTGTAGATCAGATCAGGCTGGCCCGGATCCGAACGGGTTGGCCCGCATCAGTTCAGGCTGTTGGTGATGCGATCGGGCAGTTGATGATCCAATCCGGTGGAGCGCGTCAGCCCTCACTGGTCCTGGTGTTCGGCGCCCGTCAGCAGCTCCGGTGCCGTGATCACCTTGGGTTGCGCCTCCACGGGGGTGATCTCCAACCGAGGATCGGCCGCTGCGGTGGGGTCCAAGTCGTTGAGTTTGCGCGCCGTGGGCAGTACCCGGCGTTCCAGTGAGCCAACAAGCTCGTTGTACTGCTCCACGCTGCGGCGCAAGGAATTGCCCATCTTGCTCAGATGTGAACCGGCCGTGCCCAGACGGTCATACAGCTCCCGGGAGAGTCGCAGGAGTTCGGTGGCCTCCTGGGCCAGGGACTCTTGACGCCAGGAAAAGGCCACAGCTTTCAGTGACGCCAGCAGGGACACCGGGGAGACCAATGCGACGTTGCGGGCTGCCGCATGATCCAACAATGTGGGGTCTGCCTCCAGTGCTGCTGCCAGCGCGGACTCCGCAGGGATGAAACACAGCACCAGGTCAGGGGAGTGCCCCAAGGCCTCCCAATACTTCTTCCTGCCCAACTCCTCCACATGGGCCCGTACCGCCTTGGCATGCGCTGCCAGATGTGCTGCCTGGTTCTTGGCAGTTGCTCCGGCCGCCGAGCCCGTGGGGTCTTGAGAGGGGCCCGCACCGCTCACCTGTTGAGCCTGCAGGTACGCGGACAGGGGAGCTTTGGCATCCACCACAATTTTTTGATCACCGGGTAGGTGCACCACCATGTCCGGCCGGTAGGCGCCAGCGTCCGTGGCCAGGTGCACCTGTTCGGAGAAGTCCACGTGGCTGAGCATCCCTGCTGCCTCCACCACCCGGCGCAGTTGCATCTCACCCCAGGTGCCTCGGGCTGAATTGGACCGCAGGGATCCTTCCAACGCACCTGTCACCCGCTGCAGATCCCGGTCGGTTTCCCGAGCGGCCTGAAGGGCTCGGGAGACGTCGCCGAATTGCTGAGCCCGGTCCTTCTCCAAGCGCACCACGTGGTCCTGGATCTGGCGCATCCGATCCGTCAGGGGTGCCAGGGCACGCAGCATGTCCTGGTCCTGTGCCGCGCGGTCCTCCAACTCCTGGACACGTTCACCCTGCAATCGCGCCGCAGCCACAGCTGCGGCATGTTCCTGGCCCAAGTGATTGTTCTCAGTCCGCAACTGCTGCAGTTCCAGGTGGCTGGACTCCTGCTGGGGGGAGGTTCGGCGGGCACCCAGGACCCACCCGATGACCAAGCCAGCCGCCAGGCCCACCGCCAGCAGCACCAGAGGCAACACCAGCAACGTGGAGGTAGTTGTTTCCATGGTCTCAGCGTGCCAGAGGGCTAAGACAACACAAGCGAACCGGCAGGCGCAGCGACGCCTGCCTCAGACCTGACCGGCAGTAAGAGCGCCGGAACGGTTGCTGAACAGCCGCAGTGCTGTCTTGGCCAGCATCAACACCAACAACAGGATGCCCACGTACCCGTTGATCACGTAGACGATATTGACCATCTGGGAGAAGGGCAGCACCAGGCCGATCAGCGTTCCCAGTGCGGCCAGGATCAAGGTCAAGGCCGTGAATGCCTTGGTCTGCTCCGGAACAAACCGAGCTGAGACCGTCCACAACAGCGGTACGGCCGTGGTGTAGATGCCTGCCAGGATGATCAGGGAGAACCCGGAGGCCAGCAGGGGGCTGAGGTCGGAGGCCAGGACCAACATGGGGATCTCGGTTCCGTTGACGCGAGTGATGTTGGCCAGCAGTCCCAGACCAACCACAATGCAGGCCATGGAGAATGCCGCACCGCCCAACAGCCCACCGGCAGCAGCCTGCCTTGAGTTGCGGGAGGTCTTTCCCAGTGCGGTCAGGAAGGCCGCCAGCCACAACATGCAGAACCCCACGTAGGACAGTCCTGCCAGGAACCAGTTGGTGGAGGCCTGGGTCAGCTCCAGACCGGAGAGCAGAGAGTTGCCGTGGGCCACGCCGTCGCTGCCTTGCAGGATGCCCAGGATCCCCAGGGCGACGGCGATCACCACAATCAGCGGTCCAATCTTGCCGATCACGTCCACCAGCCGGGTGAGCCCGAACCAGACCGTGAGGCCCACCGCAACGGCCAGGCCGATGCCACCGATGTATTTGGACAAGCCGTAGTGCTCCTGGAACACGGCACCGGCACCGGCCACCATGACGGTGAAGCTGAGGAACACGAACACGATGGAGAAGTAGTCGAAGAAGATCCCCAGGTACTTGCCGCAGTAGTGGTGGAAGATCCGTGAGGGGTGGTTGAACTGCTGAGCCTGGCCCGTGACCAGGAATTCCACGCAGACGTAAGTCATGAGGACCAACACCACGGCTCCGGTGCCGAACACACCCCAGTAACCGTAGGAGGTGAAGTACTGCAAGATCTCCTGGCCGGTGGCGAATCCCGAGCCGATCAGAAAGGCAATGATTGCGCCGGCGTAGGTGATGATCCGCAGAATGCCTTTGGATTCAGTGGTGTCCAGTTGATCCGAGGAGGGTGAGGTGTGAGCCATGGCACAATTCTGCCCGTTGACCTCAGAGCCATCCATTCTGCTGCGCGGTCAACGCTGCCTCCGCGCGATTTCCAGCCTGTGTTTTACCAATGGCAGAGGACAGATGATTGCGTACTGTTCCCGGTGACAAGCTCAGTTGCTCCGCCAGCTCCTTGACCGAATGACCACTCAGGGCGGCACGTAACACATCCTGTTCGCGCTCCGTGAGGGGGTTGTTGCCGCTGACCAAGGATTCCTCCGCCAACGAGGGATCGATCACGCGCCGTCCCGCAAAGACTGCACGGACGGCCTGCGCCAAATCGTCTGCCGGGGTGTCCTTGACAACAAATCCGCTGGCACCGGCCTCCAATGCGCGGCGCAGATACCCTGGCCGTCCGAACGTGGTCACCACCAGGGACTTGCAGGGCAGCCCGGCCTCACGCAGAGCGCGGGCGGTGTCAATGCCGTCAAGCCCCGGCATCTCAATGTCCAACAGAGCAACATCCACGCGGTGCTCACGGACCAGTTCGACGACGTCGCTGCCCGTCCCTGTTTGTGCCACCACTTCCAAGTCGGCCTCCAGGGACAACAAGGCCGCCAGGGCTCCCCGGACCAGGGCCTGATCATCTGCCAGGAGCAGCCGGATGGATTCAGTCACGGCAACGCCACCTTCACTCGTAGTCCCGGCCTCTCGGCGTTGGTGGATGCCGCAGCCGTGCTCAAGGTCCCACCAGCCTCGCGCACCCGGTCCTCCATGCCGTTCAGGCCGTTGCCAAAACGCGGTGATGCCATCCCCACGCCGTCGTCGCTGACCACCAGTCGCCCAGGGCCGGCTTCCACGGCACACCGTGTGGCCCGGGAATGGCGAATCACGTTGGTGACGGATTCGCGCAGACACCATGCCAGCAGGGCTCGCTGCTCGGTGGGGATCTCCACGGCCGGAGACGGCAACTTGGCCTCAATACGCGCTGCTCGCAGCGCGGTCCGGGCAGAAGCCAACTGGGCGGACCATTCGGGTGTCCGCAGTTGACCCACGGTGGCCCGGACCTCACCCAAGGCCTCACGGGAAAGCGCTAGGACCTCGTCCAGTTCGGCAGCGGCCCGGTCCGGGTCCCTCGCCAGGAGTTTGCGCGCCAGTTCGGTCTTGACGGTGATCACGGTCAGCGAATGGCCCAGCAGATCGTGCACGTCACGGCCGATGTTCTCCCTCTGACGTGCCAGGTCCAGGTCATGCTGCAGCCCCTTGGCCTGGTCCTCGCGCTCCATGAAGGTGGCGATTCCCAACATCAGGAAACCCGAGCCGGCCATCATGGACGGCACCCAATACACGTATGGGCTGCCGAGCTGGAAGGCGATGATCACAAACGCCGCGATCAGTGGAATCACTGCAAGCACAGCCATACGCAGACGCAGTTTGAAGGCCAAACTGGCAATCAGAAACGGGCCCGTGGACATGGCATTGGCACCCACGGCGGGCACCAGGGCCAGCGTTGCCAGGCTGAGGGCGGCACACCACAAGAACGCGTTGGCGGTGGCGCTGAGGTGCGGCAATGGTGTGGTCCACCACCAGGAGGCCATGTAGAGCCCGCAGAACGCCAGGATGGCTGCGGCTCCCAGCACCCGCAACGGTGCATCGGCCTCTGACTGGAAGAGTGCAACCGTTGGGAAGATCATGAAGATCAGCCAGATGGAGGGATAACCAACCTCAGCCAGGGCATCGGCGGTCGGCCGACCGTAGGGATCAACGGACTGGTTGAGTGCTGCGGAGTTGTTCATGCGCGCTTGGTGCCGCGCCGGGCGGCCAGCAGAGCCAAGACGCCGAAGATCACTGTCCACACCACCAGATTAGTGATCAGTTGCCCCAAGGTGTCAGGTGCAAGGGTCTCACCGGTGGCGCTGTTGAGCGCGCCTTCCATCTGTGGCCAGGTGGCCAGCCCCCGCAGCCCGTAGAGCGGGGTGAACTTGGCGATCTCCAGCATGGTTCCGGACAGCGGCATGAACAGGTTTCCAAAGAAGGCCAGCACCACCAGCAGGCCCGTGGCTGCACTGACTGCACCTTCCGTTCGGAAGAGCAGGCCGAACATCAAACCGTAGAGTGCAAAAACGGCCGAACCACCCACGATGATGGCGGCGGTGGCAAACCACCGACCTGTTGAGCCCAGCTCACCATTGGTCAGGGCGGCCACCGTGAACACCAGGATCACCGGTAGCGCGGCGATGGCACAGGCCACCAGCACCTTGGCGGCCACGTACTGCCACTGCCGCATGGGGGTCAGCGCCAGGAGTCTGCCCCACCCTTTGGAGCGTTCCACCGCCGCTGAGCCGGCGATGCTGGTGGTGGCTATGACCGCACCATAAGTGGCCATTCCAACGGCGGTGGTGCCGGAGACATTGCCGTGGCCGGACGGAAAATCCGCGAAATCAGTGTTGATGCCAAAAATCCAGAACAGGACGGTGGGTAGCACCACCACAAAAATCAAGGACTCCACCATGCGTATTTGGCGGCGCCAGTCATAGGCGGCGTAGCGCAACGTGGTGGTGATCGGGTTCGGCGCTTTGGCGGGCCGTTCAGCCGGGCCGTTGCGGTTTTCCTGGGTGTGGGTTGCCGTTGTCATGGCTGTTCAGTCCTTTCCGTGCGCTGCCGAACGCGTGTTCTGGGTCAGATCCACAAATGCTTCCTCCAACGGGACCTGGGAGATCAACAGGTCCGTGCTGGCCGTGTGGTTCAGAAGGTGCCGGGCAATGGCATCCGTGTCAGATCCCGTGAACACCACACGGTTGTTCTCACGCCTCCAGTCCTCCACGGCGGGGAGGGATTCGACGACGACGGAGGGTTCGGCGTCGTCGTTCCACACCACCGAGACCGTGCGCAGACCACCCAAGGAGCGAATGTCTTCCGTGGTGCCATCGGCCAGGAGGCGCCCGGCGGCGATGACCACAATGCGGTCTGCGAACTGTTCAGCCTCCTCCAGGTAATGGGTGGCGAACACGATGGTGCGGCCGCGTTCGGCCTCCGCGTGCATGGCGGCCCAGAAGTCACGGCGGGCGTTGACGTCCATGCCGGCGGTGGGCTCGTCCAGGATGAGCAGGTCTGGCTCGGAAAGCAGCGCTAGCGCAAAGCGCAGACGTTGCTGCTCGCCACCCGAGCACTTGGAGACCTTGCGGGTGGCGAAGGTGTCTGCCCCGGCCCGCGCCAAGGCTTGGTCCACGGGCATGTGGTGGCCGTGTTGGGAAGCGATCATGGACACCGTTTCCTTGACGGTCAGGTCATCCAAGAGCGCACCGGTCTGCAGCACCGCAGAGACCCGGCCCTGCTTGACCGCCTGCGCCGGGGAGGACCCGTACACCTGACACGTCCCGGTGGTGGGGGAGGTGAAGCCCAGGATCATGTCCAAAGTGGTGGTCTTACCGGCGCCATTGGGGCCCAGAAAGGCAACGATTTCCCCGGAGTTGATTTGCAAGTCGATGCCGTCCACGGCGTGAACCTTGCCGCCGCGGGTGTTGAAGGTCTTGTGGAGGTCGGTCAGCTGGATGGCCGGGACGTTCAGGTCACTGGCGGAGGTGAGTGAGGTGCTCATGGCTCCAGTGTGTGGCGGTTCCGTGGAATGCGGATCTGGGGTGTGTCACGTCTTGGGCATGACAAATGGCAGGGGTGCGTGGTGGGTGTTCCGGCCATCCTGGTGCAGATTGTCCGTGGTGGTCGTCTGGAGGTTGACCGGCGGGGATTTCGACTCCTGGGGCCGGCAGGCACCCTCCCCGCTCGGGCACCCATTGACGTTGCGTGGGAGGAGGTGATCTCCGTCCAGGTGCAAGAAATCAGCCGGACCAAGATGGCTGCTTTCACCATGACCCCTGCGGCCGCCCAGCGCCGTTTTGTTGAACTCACGCCCATGATGCAAAAAACTCCAGGAGCAGAATCGCCGATACATGGGGGAGAACGTCTCTGCGATCCCCAACAACTACGGGCCCAGTCCTGATGTGCTGGCAGGTTTCTTGTACTTTGCCCACCAGGCACCTGACGGGAACACCGCAGTACCCGGGGGCTGTGCGGTAGTCGGCGGGTACTGTCGTCGTTGCTGTGGTGTCCGTTGTGGCCGGTAGACTCGGCTTCCGTGGCTTTAACTATTGGAATCGTGGGACTGCCCAACGTTGGCAAGTCGACCCTCTTCAACGCGCTGACCCGTAACACCGTGCTGGCTGCGAACTACCCGTTCGCCACCATCGAGCCCAACGTGGGTGTGGTGAACCTGCCGGATGAACGGCTGGGGCAGCTGGCATCCGTGTTCGGATCCGAGCGTGAAGTTCCTGCCACCGTGTCCTTTGTGGACATCGCGGGCATTGTGAAGGGTGCCTCTGAAGGCGAGGGGTTGGGAAACCAGTTCCTGGCCAACATTCGGGAGGCCGACGCCATTGCGCAGGTGGTCCGTGCTTTCGAGGACCCGGACGTGATTCACGTGGACGGTGCGGTCAACCCCGCATCTGACATGGAGACCATCAACACCGAGCTGATCCTGGCTGACATGCAGACGCTCGAGAACGCCATCCCGCGACTGGAGAAGCAAGTCAAGATCAAGAAGGCCGACCCCGCCAAGTTGGCCGCCTACCAGGCTGCCCTTGAGGTGCTGGGGGAGGGGCACACCGTGTTCTCCCGTGCCTCCGAGCTGGACATGGAGCAGCTGCGTGACCTCACGCTGCTCTCAGCCAAGCCGTTCATTTTTGTGTTCAATGCCGACGACGGCGTGCTGGGTTCCGCTGAGCGACAAGCCGAACTGGCCGCGTTGGTGGCTCCCGCTGAGTGTGTGTTCCTGGACGCCAAGCTGGAATCCGAGCTGGTGGAACTCTCCGAGGATGAAGCCCGCGAGATGCTGGAGATGTCCGGCCAGGAAGAATCCGGCCTGGACAAGCTGGCCCGCGTGGGCTTCTCCACCCTGGGGCTGCAGACCTACCTGACCGCCGGTCCCAAGGAATCCCGCGCCTGGACCGTGCGCAAGGGTGCCACCGCGCCGCAGGCCGCCGGAGTGATCCACACTGACTTTGAGCGGGGCTTCATCAAGGCAGAAATCGTGTCCTTTGCCGACCTGCTGGCCGCCGGCTCCATGGCCGACGCCAAGGCCGCGGGCAAAGTCCGGATGGAGGGCAAGGACTACATCATGCAGGACGGGGACGTGGTGGAGTTCCGCTTCAACAACTAATTTTTACTCTGATCAGGAATTTAATGCTTGTCCTGCTGGTCGAGTTCTGATTCAACATTGCGGCGAGGCCGTATCATCGAAGATCATCATCCACCGGGTTTGCGCGCGCAAAATTCCTGCCGACACCCCAGTATGAGGTGGCATTAGCAGTTGCGCATATGCCATGATCAGGATCAGTTGCCCTGCCGACGCTAGGACCCATGCTATGGAGAATCAATGACCGTGCGGGTGCCGGTCTCTCCAGACGTCCTCCTGTGGGCGTTAGATAGAGCGCCGGACCCTGACGCCGTAGCTAGCGCGTTCCCAGGAGTTGATCGCTGGGTTAGCGGTGAGGCCGAACCAACGGTTAAGCAACTCCACGATTTCGCCGCGCGCACCGGCACTGCCTATGGGTACTTCTTCCTGCCCGCCCCACCCGCCATCGAGCTACCTATCGAAGATTTCCGGGAGGGGTTCGAGGGGGAGCGATACCGCAGTCCATCCGTGAACCTGCTGGCTGTCCTGCACCAGAGCCTTCGCCGACAGGACTGGTACCGGGACTACGCGATCGACAACGGGTTCGCGGAAGTGGCAGTGGTTGGCCGAGCCTCGGGCATGACGCCAGCGGAAGCCGCAGCTGACATGCGACGTGGGCTGAACTACGAGGTCCGGAACCGCGTCGGCAATTGGAACGATCAGCGTAAGCGCCTGTTGACCGCGTTCGAAGCTCTGGGTGGACTGACAGTCGTCACATCGATGGTGGAGAACAATACTCACCGTCCATTGGACCTAGATGAGTTTCGCGGGTTCAGTCTCATTGACGATATGGCTCCGCTCGTCTTCGTGAACGCGCGGCAGACCATCAACGGTCAGCTCTTCACCCTGGCGCACGAGTTCGCTCATGTCTGGAGGGGCGTTGGTGGTATCAGTGACGAGGACCTGCGCTACGAACCCCAGAGCGAGATCGAGCGCTGGTGCAATCGTGTCGCGTCCGAGTTCCTGGTTCCGGGTGAGGACTTGCGTGAGCGCTACCGGGCCGTCTCCGGACTGGGGCTCACCGCACAGATCGAACGCCTCGCCAGCGACTACCGGTGCGGAACTCTCGTGGTCCTGCAAGCACTTCGTCGAGATCGTCTGTACGAGTTTGAAAACTTCCAGGCCGACTACGATGCCGAGGTCGTGCGCCTCCGTGGATTTGAGCGGTCGGAAGCCGGTCCCGGAGGACAGTTCAACT
This sequence comes from Kocuria sp. ZOR0020, assembly GCF_000800955.1. Lineage (NCBI taxonomy): Bacteria > Bacillati > Actinomycetota > Actinomycetes > Micrococcales > Micrococcaceae > Kocuria > Kocuria sp. ZOR0020. The sequence continues at coordinate 2,866 of NZ_JROX01000037.1, read as the reverse complement.
ACAACCAGCCGTACAGAATCGGCACACGGCTTTCTCGTGCTCTGATCAGCGACGCAATAGCGGGTCGTACGCAGTTCACCGATGCCGCCCGCCTGATGTCGTTCAAATCCATGAAGAACTTTGATTCGTACGCAAGCTACTTGGGAATGGTGCGTGGCTGAATGTACCTGATTGACGCCAACGCATTCATCGAAGCGAGTCGGCACTACTACTCCTTCAATCTGGCTCCGCGTTACTGGAACTGGCTTTACGAGCAAAGTGTCGCCGGCACCATCGGCTCCATCCAAGCCGTATACGACGAGATCTCCGACGGCGAGGACGATCTGAGTGCATGGGTGCGCGAGAATACCCCTGGCGAGTTTTGGCTGGCAGAGGATGACGACTCGGTCGCAGCTATCAGCGACCTGGTGGGATGGGCGGTCGGGCCAACTCGAGAGTTCACCCAACCAGCGATCGATGAGTTCATGGCGTCGGCAGACCTCAGGCTGGTGGCCCAGGCCAAGGCGCTGAACGCCACAGTCATTACCCGCGAGGTGCCCAGCCCGGATTCCAAGAAGCGTGTGAAGCTCCCCGACGCTGCCGCGGCCATCGGAGTGCCATGTGTCCAGCCCTTCCAAGCATACGAACGGCTAGGTCTCCGCTTCGCTTGACCACGATTAGGGACCCCCGGCGAGGGATTAGGGACTATCTACGAAAGGGTGCGAAGGGATGGATCAAGGTCTCGCGACGACCATTGCTGCTGGTATCGCTGCTCTCGTTTCGGTCGTCACGCTGGTCGTGACGGCGGTAATGGATCGCCAGGCGTCTGCGAAGGCGGCTCATCGTGAGATCGTTGCCCCGTATCTCGTAGAACTAAGCGAAGACATCTACACGATCCTGGCTTCGATCGATGTTATGGAGAAGAGATCGACGCTGGGCCAAAGCGTGGTGGAATGGCAAGAAAAGGCGAAGACTGCCGGCCAGAGAGTGGATGGTACGCGAAGGCGGATCAGGTATTTCTTACCTGGTGTTGATGACGCTCTGAGGGAGTTGCGTACTGCGGCGGATCACATGGCGACCGTTGTGAATATCGAGGGCACTTATTCAGGCAAATTGCTCGCAAAATACTCTGGCCTGGCCGCATCAGTGAACGCAGCAATCCGTGTTTCGTATCGAACTGGCGCACCTCCTAGCTGGTTGCGCCGACGAATCCTTGTCTGGAAAGCCAAGAGGATTTCAGATTTCTGGGTCGAACGGCCGAAGAAGAAGAGTGCATGACGCGCGTGGCGACACAACACAACCTCTGCGAGCACCAAGTGAGCGGCCTGGCGCAACAGGTTGGTAACTGTGGGCATGTGGTGGAGTTCAGGTTTAACGTATAGAAATTGCCTCTGACCAGGGGCTTTATCTTCTCGACCCTCCGGTTGGGCTCGATGGGTGAGTTCCGGTCTACCATGAGATGCCCAGCGCTTATTGCGCTGACCTGCGCTTTTGATCGGCCCCTGCGGAGCTTCCGCAGGGGCTGGTTCTCATTTCTGCGGGTGTGCGAGCGTCGCCGGCAAGCGGCCTCGGATGGCCTGTTCTCAGGCGGGTTCGACTCGTGCGGCGGGCGTACGTCGAGAGATCGAGTGATCGTCGGTTAGTGTGGGGCACTGGTCGACGGCGGTGCCGTATCGTGACAACGTGGTGCACTACGAAAGATCGATGACCGGCTCACAGTGCTCGCGACTGATAATCATTCGGGGAAACTCGGGAAGCGGAAAGTCGCTCCTTGCCCAATCGATCAGGGCGGCGCGGCCGCGGGGAGTGGCGTTGCTGGGGCACGATACGTTGCGCCGAGAGATCCTTCACGTTCGGGATCGTCCCCAAGCTCTCAGCGTGGCTTACATCGACATGTCGGCTCGCTTTGCTCTCGACAACGGCCTGGATGTCGTTGTTGAGGGGATCCTTCATTCGGAGATATATGGTGAAATGCTCGCCCAACTCCAACGGGATCATCGCGGTGTTACGCGTGCGTTCGTCTACGAACTCGGGTTGGAGGAAACTCTGCGGAGGCACCGCACGAAGACGCTCGCAGCTGAAGTGTCGGAAGAGCAGGTCTCATCTTGGTATCGCGAGTCCGACAGGATTCCCGAACTGGGTGAGATCGTGTTTGACGCTGACGCCAGCGCGAGTGATGCGCTTGCTCAAGTGCTTGCTGAGGTCGGGTGGGGCGAAGCGGAATGACGATCGAGAGCATGGGTAGACGTTCGGTCAATAAGGCGGTCGGGTACGTCGTCCACCAAGGGAAGCTGCTCGTGTTTACACATGACGAGTTCCCGATGGAGATCACCGGTGTGCAGGTGCCCGCTGGGTCGATCGCCGAGTTTGAGTCGCCTGCGGATGCCGTCGTGCGCGAGGTGGGAGAAGAGACCGGCCTCACGGCCAGGACCGTTCGCTCGCTCGGCGTTGAATCGTACGACATGTGGCCCGCAAAGCCCGAGGTTCACGAACGGCACTTCTTTCAACTCGAGCTGGTAGATCCGGACGTTCCGGACCGCTGGAAGTGCGGCGAACAGGACCCTTCCGACGGAGGCGAACCCGTTAGCTGGACGTGCTGGTGGATGGCGCTGACGGATGCTCACGTACTCTGCGCAGGCTTTGGCGCACGCCTCGGAAGCATCGAATCGGATGGTGATCTCTAAGGTTGGTATGTGCGGCGACGTGGTGGAGTTTAAATTCTCGAACTGAACCTTTGGCGCATGCCGCATTCCATCGGCGGCGTCCTTCTCTCCAATGAGCGCTCAAAAAAGGGCCTCTCGCGGAGGCTTGGCGCGCCGTGAGGTGGTGGAGTTTAGGATTAACGGGCTCATCGCAAATGAGAGTGTAGAAGCGGTCTGAACCCTCC
>NZ_JROX01000362.1:0-673 GCF_000800955.1 Kocuria sp. ZOR0020 | reverse complement strand
GGCTACGTCCTGAAGGGGTTGACGCTTGGTTCAAAGAACGAATCATCTGGTTCAAGAATAAATTGAAAGAAAAATAATTAATGATAAAGACTTTAGGCTTTACAGCTTAGAGTTTTTTTGATATACTTAGTACATCGAGTTAAGGAAAGAGGTAAAAACAATGGAACTAATTGAATGCCAAACCTGTGGGGCTTCAAGCTTTACTAATGGTAAATGTGATTATTGTAGAAATCAATACGAAGTAAATGAAGATAAAATATTTTACGGTAATTCAACAGAAGATGATTCACCATTAGATGAGGAAACAACTTTTAAAGATACTAAAACAGGTAAACTAATACTTAAAATCATGATCTATACTTTAGTTTCTATTGTTTGGTTTGCAGTAACTGTATTTATCCCACCGCTATTTATAATAACAATTATTTTATTAGTGGTTTATGTGAGTTTTCGCTTGACAATTAAAAAGAAATAGATTATAATAAGGCATATAATAAAGGAGCTAAATAAATGAATGTTGAATCAATAATTGGTAAAGTTATTATAATAGCACTAGTCGGAATTGGACTATATACTTTTTTTGCATTAGTTGACCTGATTAAAACGAAAGGAAGCAAATAGATGAGTAAATACTTTAATGACAAAAGATATTGCCACTGCTTCGATATACCAA
>NZ_JROX01000361.1:0-313 GCF_000800955.1 Kocuria sp. ZOR0020 | reverse complement strand
GTTTGTGAGTTAGAGGGTAAAACTTACAGCCATACACTTACATTCTCTGTACGTTCGCAATATGAGCAACTGGACACAGAACAGCAAGAACTATGGACTGAATTTGTTGACAGAGGAGAGCTTATTCTACTTGATACGGAATATATAAATGTAAATGACTTAATACCGTATATTAATGACTTTAGAAGTAAGACAGGGTGCAGACTTAGAAAAATCGGTTATGACCCAGCACGATATGAAATCTTAAAAGGGTTGATTGAACGTTACTTCTTTGATAAAGACGGAGATAACCAAAGAGCAATTCGACAAGGTT
>NZ_JROX01000360.1:0-1458 GCF_000800955.1 Kocuria sp. ZOR0020 | reverse complement strand
CAAGGCGGATTCAACTGGTCGTCGCAACACCTCGATCGGGAGGTGTCAGATGGTTCGTCGTCAGCAGGCAGCAGATCGGGCGGAGCGACCGAAGCTTCGGTCCCCTGGGCATCCGAAGTTCCAACGGCATGTCGAGGCGGCGTTCTGGGCGGAGATCGCCAAGGGGCTATTGCCCATCGAGGCTGCTGCCGTGGTCGGCGTGGCGCAAGCTGTCGGTCAGCGATGGTTCCGCCACGCTGGCGGCATGCCTCCATTCGATCTGAAGTTCACGCCAACCGGACGCTACCTGTCGTTCGCTGAGCGTGAGGAGATCGCATTCCTGCGTGCTCAGGGACGCGGCGTGCGCGAGATCGCTCGAACTCTAGGCCGTAACCCGGGGACGATCTCCCGTGAGCTGCGCCGGAATGCGGCCGTCCGCTACGGAAGTCGCGGGTATCGAGCGTCGGTTGCGCAGTGGAAGGCCGACATGGCCGCGAAACGCCCGAAGGCGGCGAAGCTGGTCACGAACGTGCGGTTGCATACCTACGTCCAGGACCGATTATCGGGGCAGATCGCCACGCCTGATGGCAAGGTGATAATCGGTCCCGAGCCCCCACGGTTCACGGGGATCAACAAGCCCCACCGTAAGCACCGCGGGTGGTCCACGGCGTGGAGTCCGGAGCAGATCAGCAACCGGCTCAAGGTCGACTTCCCCGATGATGAGTCCATGCGCATCAGTCACGAGGCGATCTACCAATCCCTCTACATTCAGGGCCGCGGCGCGCTCAAACGCGAGCTTGTCTGGTGTCTGCGCACGGGCCGGGCGCTGCGCGCGCCGCGGGAACGGTCACGCCGCAAGACTTGGGCGCACGTCACTCCTGGAACGCTGATCAGCGAACGTCCCGCAGAAGCCGGAGACCGAGCTGTTCCCGGCCATTGGGAGGGTGACCTGCTGATTGGGCTCGAGCGCTCAGCGATTGGCACCGTCGTCGACCGCACGACCAGGTTCACGATGCTGGTCCACCTCCCCCGTGAGAAGGGATACCGACACAAGGAAACACCCAAGAACGGCCCCGCGCTGGCCGGCTATGGCGCGATCACGATGAAGAACGCGCTGGCGAGCACGATGTCGACGCTGCCCGCCCAACTGGCGAGGTCGTTGACCTGGGATCGCGGCAAGGAGATGTCCGCTCACGCACAGTTCACGGTCGAGACGGGCATCCCGGTGTTCTTCGCCGATCCGCAGTCCCCCTGGCAACGCGGCACGAACGAGAACACCAACGGACTACTGCGCCAGTACTTCCCCAAGGGCACCGACCTGTCGAGCTGGACGGCAGAGGAGATTGAAGCCGTCGCTCACGCACTCAACACAAGGCCCCGCAAGACCCTCGGCTGGAGAACCCCTGCCGAAGCCTTCAACGAGCAGCTACTGTTGCTCCAACAAGCCGGTGTTGCAACCACCGGTTGAACCCGGTCAAT
>NZ_JROX01000359.1:0-219 GCF_000800955.1 Kocuria sp. ZOR0020 | reverse complement strand
ACGAACGACTTGCTAAACGTGCTGAGAAAGCCCAAAAATTGCTTGATACAGAGCTTCTGAAAGATAGTTATATCGAAACGCTTGAAATGTTTAGTAAATTCAACTCTGTTAAACCTAGCTTATTTGGCGAACTTGAAACTCCAAGTAAAGTGATTGAGTTCATGGAAAAAAACGGAGTTAAACAAGGTAAATGGCTACGTCCTGAAGGGGTTGACGCTT
>NZ_JROX01000358.1:0-279 GCF_000800955.1 Kocuria sp. ZOR0020 | reverse complement strand
ACCTCGCGGCGCGGGAAGTGAAGCTGAGCATCGCCGGATCGGTGTACGACCCGACCGACCCGATGGGGAAACTGTTGTTCAACGTGCTGGCGATGGTCGCCGAATTCGAAGCCGACCTCATTCGCGCCCGCACCCGCGAGGGGATGAAGGTCGCCAAGGCCAAGGGCCGGCTGCGCGGGAAGTCTCCGAAGCTCACCCCACGACAGGAGGCTCACCTCGTCCAGCTACATGCCGCCGACGAGCACACCGTGGGCGAGCTGGCCGAGCTGTTCAGCGTGG
>NZ_JROX01000357.1:0-474 GCF_000800955.1 Kocuria sp. ZOR0020 | reverse complement strand
TGGCGGCGAACGGGCCGTCGACCAGATCCCCGGCGGCGCGAGCCGCGTCGATGTCGTCGAAGACCGGGATCAGCGAACCCAGAACCTCGCCGACCACGTGGTCACGCAACTGCGCGCGCTCACGGTCCGTGCGGTTCTTGTAGTTCATGAACTCGGCCTGCAACCGGCGGAGGTCTTCGAGGCGGTCCTCGGCCAGGCGAGCGAACTCGTTGTCCTCTGCCGAGGTGGCATCCCCCGCGACCGCCGGATCGTGGTCGCCGGCCGCGCCTTCCGCCTGGTCGGCCGTGCGGGCTTCGTCGGTCTGCTCGGCGTTCAGGATCTCCTCCGCCGTCAGCGGGGTCTCCTGCTCACCACCCCGGGGCTCAGGGTTCTGGGGCTCTTCGGGTGAAGTGCTCATGTCTCTACCTTCCGTGTGGGAACGAGATGACGGACAAGAAGGACCGGTCCCTGTCGGTGCCGCACGCGGCCATGTGT
>NZ_JROX01000356.1:0-1325 GCF_000800955.1 Kocuria sp. ZOR0020 | reverse complement strand
GAGGACTTGGATGCTGCGGCCGGCCTCGGTGCCCCCGCGTGCGGTGGGCTCACGCTCCTGCCGTATCTGGACGGAGAGCGCACCCCGAACCTGCCGACAGCAACGGGACGTTGGCACGGCATCACCGGAGAGTCCATGACGAGGGAAAATCTGGCCCGCAGCTCGGTCATGGGTGTGGCCAACTCGCTGGCCGACTGTCTGGACGTGCTGCGCGAGCTGGGGGTCCCCGTCCACCGCGCGTTGTTGGTTGGAGGTGGCGCCCGATCCGTGGCGCTGCGCACCGCCTTGTCCCACATCCTGGATGTGGACATGTACGTGCCCGCTCCTGACGAATACGTGGCACTCGGCGCGGCACGTCAGGCGGCATGGGCCGTCACCGGCGTACTTCCCACGTGGCAAGCCGGCTCAGACGGCAGCCAATACATTGCTCACACTCACGACGACGGTGCCACCGCCTACCGCAACAGCTACAGCATCATGCGCCGCAACCTGGAATCAGAACTGTCTGCCTGATGAATCGGTGGACCCCCCGAATCCCATCGGAGGGTCCACCGGTCAGTTGGACTGCGGTGTTGCCACAGCCGTTTGCCCCTCAGTCCGTGGGCAACGGGCGGCCGAGCTTGCCCAGTAGGGCCGTCAACGTGGCCCGAGCACCCGAGGATCGGAAACTCTCAAGGGCCCAGAGATACGCCTCCACGAACTCGTCCTGATCCACCAGATCACCAAAGAGTTCGCGATCGCGGACGAAGGCCAACGGGTCTTGCACCTGTGCGGCAGCAGCCTGCAGCACACTGTCCTTGCGTGAATCCACGATCTCCAACGGGTTGCCCGATTCATCCACGCCCTGCGCATAGCGGGCCCAGGATGCAACGATCGCCGCGGCGAAGTCCACGGGACGTCCAGCAGCCAGATTGTCCTGAATGACGGGAACCACCCACTTGGGGATACGATCCGATGACTCAGCACACAGGCGCGCCAAGGTGTCGCGTACCTGTGGGTTGGCAAATCGTTCGATCAGAGTGTGTCGGTATTCCTGGACGTCAATTCCCGGGACCTCCTGGAGCGTGGGGGTGGCCTCGAGTTCCATGTACGCAAGCAGGTATTCAACAAACAGGGGATCTGTACAAACTTCGTGTGCGAACTGCAGACCGGCCAGCCGCCCTGGGTAACACAGCGCCTGGTGTGAGGCGTTGAGCAGACGCAGTTTCATCAACTCGAAGGGCTCAACCTCGTCAACCATCTGCACGCCCGCGGATTCAAAATCGGGCCTGAGAAAACTGGCTCTTCGCAGATGAGGGTGTAGAAGCTGACGGCGCGGCGGTGTC
>NZ_JROX01000355.1:0-3313 GCF_000800955.1 Kocuria sp. ZOR0020 | reverse complement strand
GTGCCCAGGGCGGCCTGGAATCTGACAGGTGGCCACCATCTCCTGCCCGGCCACCCCGTAGAGCTGCTGCAACGTGATGCGCAGCTTTTCCAGTTTTCCACCCGCCTGTGGCGAGTATGTGGCCACCCAGAGCACTTGGCTCCGGGCGGGCCCACCGCCGGCCGTGACCCGGTTTCCGTGGCCCGTCGCGGAAAGATCCAGCCTGGCCACGGCCGCCACAGACGGCTTGTAGCGCAAGTAAGAGGTGCGCAGATGCAGACCATCGGCAGCCCCACCGCCAAGTGGTGCAGAGTGTGCCAACGGCAGGTCCCACAATCGGTGTGGATTCAGGATCCAGTTCACTCCGGGAAGGTGCTCGGCTGAGACCGGGGTATCAATGAGGTCCACGTTCATGGCCGCTGCCCCTCCGTTGAATCCGCAGCGTGGACCTCCGCCTGGTCCCGGGCTTGTTGTTGTGCCACCCAGGCGGCGAACACGCCGTCGGGATCAGCCAGCAGGTCCTCCGGGGTGCCGTCCAACAGGATGCGACCCTCTTGAACCCACAACACACGGTCCGAGGCCAATGCCATGGCGGCATCGTGCGTGACGGCCACGGAGGTTCGGCCCTGGATCAGTTCGGCAATGGCATCCACCACCGCTTGGGTGGATTGGGGATCCAGCCCGGTGGTTGCCTCGTCCAGAACCACCACAGGAGCATCGCGCAGCAGAGCGCGGGCAATGGCGATCCGCTGGCGCTGACCACCGGAGAGTGTGGAGCCACGTTCGGCCACCACGGTGTCGTACCCCTGGGGGAAACCGGTCACGAACTCATGTGCCTGGGCGGCCTTGGCCGCCGCCTCCACCTGGGCATCCGTGGCATCTTCACGCCCCATCCGGATGTTTTCCCGAATGGTTCCGTGGAAGAGCACCGATTCCTGCAGCAACAACGCCACGTTGGAGCGCACGGAGGCCACGGACAGCAACCGCAGGTCCTGCCCATCCACCGCCACAGAGCCGTGGACCGGATCCATGGCCCGCACCAACAGGGAGGCCAGAGTGGACTTTCCAGAACCGGACGGCCCGATCACACTCACGTGTTGCCCGGGACGGATCACCACGTCAATGTCCTGGAGCACCAACCCATGGTGAGGATCTGCCGGGTCACCGTAGGAGGCATCAACCCGCCGGAACGCGATCTCACCCCGCACGGCTTGCAACGGTGTGCTCTCCGCAGTGTCCCGGATCTCCGGGGTGGTCTCCATCAGATCAGCCACCCGCTCGCCGGAGGCCGTTGCACGGGCAATGCGTCCGGTGTACTTGGCCATGTCACGCAGGGGCTTCATGCAGGTCTTGAGGTAGGTGGTGAACAACACCAGGTCCCCCAGGGTCATCTGCTCCTGAAGCACCCGCCAGCCACCACCCACCAGAACCACGGCGGTGGCCACTCCCACAATCACATCCGTGGCCCGTTCCAACCCGGCCGCCAGACGCCGGGACTGGACCCCCTGGGTCAGGGCCATCTGATTGGACTTCTCGAAGGAGGCCGCCATGCGATCCTCCAGACCGTAGGCCTGCACCACGCGGATGGCACCCAGCGATTCATGGGCGGTGTTGGCCAGTGCGCCCTCGCCCTTGCGCGTCTTGCGGGAGGCTTCCGTGATCTTGCCCGATGACCCGCGGCTGATGAACCAGAACGCCAGGATGGCTCCCACCACCACCAGGGCCAACATCCAGTCCAGGACCAACATGACGATGCACATGACCACCAGGGTGATCACGTTGGCCAGCAGGGGCAGGCCTGCGGTGACGGCCACCTCCTGCAACTTCCCGATGTCGGAGACGATGCGCTGAACCGTGTCCCCCGCCCGGGAGCTCGAATGGAAGCGATCGGAGAGGCTTTGGACATGGCGGAACAGCCGCCCGCGCAGCACCGTGGAAACCCGTGAGCCCACCAAGGCGAAGGCCACGGTGGCCAGATAGTTGGTCAGAGCACGGAAGCCCACGATGCACACGGTGGCCAGACCGGCTGCCAAAAGCAGTTGCCACGAGGCTTCCGGGATCCACGGGTCCACCGCTGTGGCATCCGCCCCCAGGGAGCGGGTGATGGAGTCAATCAGGATTTTCAACGGCCAGGGTTCCAAGACCCGGAAGGCCACTTCCAACAGCAACGCCACAACACCGCCGGCTATCAACCAGCGGTGTTCCCCAAGATGGGGTCGAATGAGGTTCAGGGTTCGGCCCAGCGCCTGCTTCTCGATCTTGGTGACCTTGGATTTTCGGGCGGTCCTGGCCGTGACGCGCTTGTCCCGGTCCCCGCCGCGGGGTTCATCTGCCACCGCGCTCATGGGCGACCGTCCACTGTGCCCACACCGGTGCCGTCCAGGATGGCTTCCAGCACCCGATCCCAGGAGCGTTCGCGTTCGGCCATCTCACGTGCCGCCCGGCCCGAGGCACGACGACGCCGCGGGTCCCCGACCAGGTCATCCACCGCCCGAGCCAGATCCACCGGGTCGGAGGGTTCAACCAGCAACCCGGTCACGCCGTCGTCGATGATCTGGGGAACCTGCCCCACGCGGGAGGCCACCACGGGCAGTGCAGCCGCACAGTATTCATAGATCTTCAGCGGTGAAAAGTACTGGTCCGTGCTCTGCTCGGTGCGCGGATAAGGGGCCACGGCAACAGCGCAGTCCTCCAGGTGGCCGGGGATGTGCTCCGGGGCCACGGCCCCGGTGAACTCGACCTCAATCCCCAACCGGGTGGCCTGTTCGGCCAGGGCCTGCCCTTGGGGACCATCCCCCACCAGACGCAACCGCCATGAGGTGGTTGCCAGTGCGCGGGCCTCCACCAGGTGTTCCACGCCGTGCCAAGGTTTCAGAGTCCCCACGAAAACCACAACGGGGCTGCGCCCGGCCTCCAGGCAGCCCTGTGAATCCTTGGAGGGGCGGATGCGCTCAACATTGACACCGTTGGGTGTGACCACCACGCGGTCCTGCATCTGCTGCGGGGTGAGGCCTGCGCCTGCTGTGCTGCGCACCCAGTCAGCCACGGGTTCGGAAACGCACGCGATGCGCGTGGCGTGGCTCACCTGATGCTTTAGCGCGGCATGGGCGCCGTGGTGGTCAATCAGGTCACGGTGCGTCTGCTGTTCATCGATCAGCGGAGCGTTGACCTCTAGGAAACCCGGAATGGACAGGGTCTGGCAGACCTCCGCCAGAGCAGTGGAGAACAGCGAATAGCGTTCGTACACGGCATCGGCACCGGCCGCCACCACCTGCGCGGCAATCTCCTGCGCAGCCTTCTGCTGTGCCTGTTCGCGAGCGGCCACACGCTCCAT
>NZ_JROX01000354.1:0-489 GCF_000800955.1 Kocuria sp. ZOR0020 | reverse complement strand
TGAAAGGTGGGTTCATTGCTTCTCTATCTTTTACCCATGTAGCGAAAAGAATCGCTAAAATTAAGATAGTTATTAAAATCATTCTAGTTACCATTTTGTTTCGCTTTCTATTTTGTTATTTAATGAAGTAACTTCCGTTACCACGTGTTGCAATAGGTGTTTTACCAATATCTGGTCCCCACCAAGTAATACTACCGTTTGTGTCTATGTCAATATGGAAAGAAGTCTCATGTCCAGCAAAATGACCAACAATACTTTGAACAACAGCTGGACGAAATTCTTTATCTACCCATGGTCCAGACATTTTAATGCCAGCTTTTGTAGTTGATACACTACCAAAGAGTCTAACAATTACTAAATCATCGTTCTTTTTAGTGAATTGCAACTGCATACCATTTCCAGTTTGAATTGTCAACATTTGAGTTGGAACATCGATTGTACCTCTAAGTGATATATCATTTGCATTGATTGAACCTTTAAGCGATAAAT
>NZ_JROX01000353.1:0-1185 GCF_000800955.1 Kocuria sp. ZOR0020 | reverse complement strand
GGCGGGGTCTGGATGGGCGTCCGATGCATGCCGCGGTCGTGGCGTTGTCGGAGCTGCACGAGGCCGTGTTCGCCGATCACATGACCGGCACCTTCGGCGTGAGCTGGGAGTCGCGGGAGATGGGCCGGGACCGGAACCCGTCATGGGCGATCGTCGATGTCCCCGAAGACCTGGTGGCGGAGTTCTCGACCCGCTCCCGGCGCATCAACGAGGCGACCGACGCGTTGATTGCTAACTACGTGACTCAGCATGGCAAGCGCCCGTCGTCGGCGACCATCGTGAAACTGCGCGCCCAGGCCACGCTCGCGACGCGTCCGGATAAGCAGGTCCGCTCGCTTGCGGAGCTAACAACTGAGTGGCGCACCCGCGCCAGCCAGCAGCTCGGTGTGGATGCGACGGTGTGGGCGCGCGCCGTCATGGGTGGGGAGCGGCAGTTGCTGTTGCGGGCTGATGATGTGCCGTTGGATCTGATCGAGCAGGTGGGGCGGTCGGTGGTGGAGGTGGTCGGTGAGAAGCGTTCGACGTGGCGGCGCTGGAACCTGATGGCCGAAGCCGCCCGCCAAACGATGGGGTGGCGGTTCGCCAGCGTCGAGGACCGCGAAGCCATCACCGCAATGGTCGCCGACGCCGCCGAACAGGCGTCCCTGCGCCTGACCCCACCCGAGCTGGCGACCAGTCCGGCGGAGTTTCGCCGCCTGGACGGCACCAGCGTGTTCCGTCCGAAGCACTCGACCGTGTTCTCCTCCGACACCCTCCTCACGGCAGAAGACCGCCTCCTGCAACGGGCCCGTGCCACGACTGGCCCGAGCATCGACCTCACTATCGTCGAAACCATCAGCAGACGCCCCGATGCCGAGGGCCGAATGCTCGGTCCCGACCAGGCCGCAGCCTTGGCCTCGGTCGCGGTCTCGGGCCGGGTCGTGGATGTGTTGGTGGGGCCGGCCGGGGCAGGCAAGACGACCGCGATGAACGCACTCCGCCGAGCCTGGGAATCCAAGCATGGTGCTGGGTCGGTGGTGGGGTTGGCACCGTCTGCGGTGGCGGCGCAGGTGCTGGCCGACGATCTGGGGATCGCCACGGAGAACACGGCGAAGTGGTGGACCACCCACCAACACACCGACGCCAGCTTCAAGGCCGGGCAGCTCGTCGTCATCGACGAAGCCTCCCTCGCCGGCACCCTCTCCC
>NZ_JROX01000352.1:0-5065 GCF_000800955.1 Kocuria sp. ZOR0020 | reverse complement strand
TGCGGCGGGCCTGTTCGGCCAGTCGCTCGGGATCACGATCGGTGGAGGGGGTCTGCTCAGCGGTGCCCAGCAGACGTCGTCGTTCGGAGGCCACCTGCTGCAAGGACCGATGGCGTTCGCGCAACGCGGTGAGCTCGTACCAGGTCTCCCGGGCTGCGGTCACCGCCGGTGTGGCCTGGGCGGCACGTGTCTCCAACTCCTCCTGACGCGTGCGGCCGGTGGCCAGGTCGCGCTCTGCGGCCTCCTTCTCCTCCTTGAGCCGGCGCTCGGTGTCCACGTCCACGGCCAGCGCCGACTGCGCCTGCACCAGGTCATCGGCCAGCAGACGCGCACGGGCGTCCCGGACGTCGTACTGGATGCGCTGGGCACGCCTGGCCACCTTGGCCTGGCGTCCCAGCGGGGTGAGCTGCCTGCGGATCTCAGCCAGCAGGTCCTCCAGGCGATCCAGGTTGACCTGCATGCCCTCCAACTTGCGCACCGTGCGTTCCTTACGACGCCGGTGCTTGAGAATCCCCGCAGCCTCCTCAATGAAACCGCGGCGTTCCTCCGGGGTGGCGTGCAGAATGCGATCCAACTGGCCTTGCCCCACCACCACGTGCATCTCCCGGCCCAGCCCGGAATCGGAGAGCAGCTCCTGGATGTCCAGCAGTCGGCAGGATTGGCCGTTGATGGCGTATTCGGAACCACCGGTGCGGAACAGGGTCCGGGCAATGGTGACTTCCGTGTACTCGATCGGCAGAGCGCCGTCGGTGTTGTCAATGGTCAGCGAAACTTGCGCCCGCCCCAACGCCTGGCGCCCGGAGGTCCCCGCAAAGATGACGTCTTCCATCTTGCCGCCGCGCAGGGTCTTGGCACCCTGCTCCCCCATGACCCAGGACAGGGCGTCCACCACGTTGGACTTGCCGGACCCGTTGGGACCCACCACACAGGTCACCCCTGGTTCGAACTCAAAGGTGGTGGCGGAGGCGAAGGACTTGAAGCCACGCACGGTGAGGGTCTTCAAGTGCACGGGGGTCTTCTCCTAGTCAGGGGGTCGGCAGCATCCTAACGCCCGGGTGGCACCGCCTCCGCCACGGGAGAACACAGGCACCGATGCGCAGGGGGCTTCCCACCGATCGTTAGACTGGCCCAAGCTGTCCCCAGTCCGTTCGAAGAAAGCGCCGTGCTTTGCCAGGAAACTCGATCATCCGCCACCAGAACGCCTCCCTCTTGTCCATCAAGAAGGTAGAGGCGGATGTGGTCGTCAAGTCGGAGACTGCCGATGAGAAGCTCGCTGAGACGTTCGAACGTCTTAAGCTGCCCACCGGGTTGCTCGAGCGACTGGCCGGTGTCAAGGAACACCGCGAGTGGTCCCCGGGCCGCCACTACACCGACGGCGCCGTGGAAGCCGCCCAGGCCGCCATGGACGAGGCCGGTGTCACCCCGGATCAGGTGGGTTTGCTGGTCAACTGTTCGGTGACCCGCGACGGCTACGAGCCCGCACTGTCCGTTTCTGAGCACGCCCGACTGGGAATGCCTTCCTCAACCCTGAACTTTGACATCACCAACGCATGCCTGGGCTTTGTCAACGGCTTGACCGTGGCATCCACCATGGTGGATGCCGGTGCCGTGGACTACGCGGTGGTTGTGGCCGGTGAGGATCCCACCCGCTGGCACCGGGAGGCCTTTGAACGCCTCAAGCAGCCGAGTGTGACGCGCGCGGATGTGATTCGCGAATTCGCCACCCTGACCCTGGGCTGCGGCGCAGCAGCGGCAGTGGTGGGCAAGGCTGATGCCCACCCTGATGGTCACCGCATCCGCACCTCCGTGACCCGCTCGGCCACCGAACACCACGAACTGTGCATCGGCGGGTTCGACGGCATGTTCACAGACGCCTCCGGCCTGCTCAAGCACGGTGTGGGCCTGCTGACCGCCACCTGGGAAGAAGCCCGTACGCAGGGTTTCGAGTGGGATGACTTCGACTGGGTGATCGCCCACCAGGTCTCCACCTCTCACACGGACAAGACCGAAAACGACATCGGCATCCCCCCGCACAAGCTGCCGCGCACTTTCCCCTTCTGGGGCAACGTGGCTGCAGCAGCACTGCCCATGACCTTGGCCCAGCAGGCCGAGGGTGCCTTCCAACCCGGACAACGGGTTCTGGCCATGGGTGTGGGATCCGGACTGAACGCGACCTTCATGGAGATCGACTGGTGAGTCACTCGGGCAACACATCCGCAACTGCAACCCCCCACCTGCCCTTCACGGACACTGGGCTGCCGGGTCTTGATCCCCGGTGGTCCACCACGGTTGAGGTGGCATCCAACGCGGCATGTGAGCCCGTTCGCGGCCGCCTGCGGCGCTGGCATGTGCTGGACAACATCTCCGTGCTGGAGGCAGAAGGCAAACAACCGGTGGGCACCATTCTGGCCGTCCACGGCAACCCCACCTGGTCCTACCTGTGGCGTGATGTGATCACGGCGGCCACGGAAGCCGAACACCCGTGGCGCGTGGTGGCCGTGGATCACCTGGACATGGGCTTCTCCGAGCGCACCGGGCTGAACCGGCGCTACGAGGACCGCATCCAGGACCTCAGTGACCTCACCGCCGCCTTGGGGCTCGACGACGAAGACCGCGTGGTCACCCTGGCGCACGACTGGGGTGGATTGATCTCCATGGGGTGGGCGGAGCTGCATCCGCGGGCCCATGCCGGGATCATCATGACCAACACGGCCATTCACCACGATCCTGCAACCGGACCCATCCCCGCACCGCTGCGCCTGGCCCTGGCCCCAGCTGTTCACGGGTCCCTGACCTCCAAGTCCAAGGCGTTCTTGAACGTTTCCGTGACGTTGGTGGATTCGGGCATTCCGGAGGAAATCCAGGACGCGTTCGAGGCCCCGTACGCCACTGCCGAACGCCGTCAGGGCATTCAGAACTTTGTGGCGGACATTCCCGCATTTGAGGGCCACCCGTCCAACTCCCGCTATGAGCGCACCGCCGCCTGGGTGGCCACTGCCACCGTGCCGGCTCTGTTGTTGTGGGGCACCAAGGACCCGGTGTTCAAGGAGCAGTATCTGCAGGACGTGATGCAGCGCCTCCCCCAGGCCACCGTGCACCGCTATGAGGGTGCCAACCATCTGCTGCCCCAGGACCGTCCGGTCCAGGAGCCGATCTTGCGGTGGCTCACGGAGACGTTCGTGGATGACACCACGCACCGCCAGCAGCACCAGGCAGCACGTCCCGGCGGGACCTCCGATCCCCTGCCTGCTGATTTCAAGCCCTTCCACATGGGTCTCAGCGAGCGTGCCGCACAGCAGGCTCATGCCTGGGAGGTGGCCACCGCTGACATGGGCCCGGCCACCAACAACAACGAACCTGCCGTGAAGAAGCGGCTGTCCTGGACCGAGTTGGATCAGCGCGTCAACAGCATTGCTTCCGGGCTGCTGAACGTGGGCGTTCGACCCGGGGACCGGATCAACCTGATGGTTCCCCCGGGCACCGATCTGACCACCATGATCTACGCCTGCTTCCGCATTGGTGCTGTGATTGTGGTGGCAGACACGGGTCTGGGGGCCAAGGGACTGTCCCGGGCCTTGAAGGGTGCCTCCCCCAAGTGGCTGGTGGGCATCCCGCGGGCGCTGGCTGCTGCCAAGGCCTTCGGTTGGCCAGGAACCCGGATCAGCGTGACCGGTATGGATCCTGTGCGCGCCAAGGCTCTAGGTGTTGAGCACACGGTGCGGGAGCTGGCCAAGTCCCAGCCCATTCCGTTCCCGGAGCTGGACCCGGAAGCTGATGCCGCCGTGCTGTTCACCTCCGGCTCCACGGGCCCTGCCAAGGGCGTGGTCTACACCCAACGTCAGATGGCTGCCATGCGGGATGCAGTGGCTGCCGTGTGCGGTTTGCGTCCCGGGACCGGCCTGGTGGCCGCCTTTGCACCGTTTGCCCTGTTGGCTCCGGCCATGGGGGCTGCGTCCGTGACCCCGGACATGGATGTCACCAAGCCCCGGACGCTCACGGCTCGTGCCCTGGCAGATGCCGCCGGTGCCATTGAGGCCACCTCCGTGTTCGCCTCCCCTGCGGCAATAGTCAACATCCTGGCCACCCAGGGTGAACTCTCCGAGCACCAGCGCCAAGCACTGGGCAACGTCAAGCTCATGCTCTCAGCAGGTGCTCCGCTGCCGCCCACCCTGCTGGAGGATCTGCAGGACCTGCTGCCCAATGCCGTGCTGCACACGCCCTACGGCATGACCGAGTGCCTGCCCCTGACGGACGTGGATCTGCCCACCATCCGTGAGGCCACCGTGGACGCACAGCCCCAGGACCCCGAGTCCGGTCTGCACGGCAGCCCGCGGGTTGAGGGTGCCGGCAGCGGCGTCTGCGTGGGGACCCCGGTTCCCGGCGCCACCATCCGCATCCGGCCGCTGGATCACGACGGCGTCCCTGCAGGTGATCTCACGGAAGAACCCGGTGTTCTGGGTGAAATCGTGGCGCAGGCTCCTCACATGAAGGACCGCTACGACAACCTGTGGATCACGGAGAACGAATCCACGCGGGTGGCTGGGTGGCACTCCACCAGCGACGTCGGGCACTTTGATGCCAAGGGTCGCCTGTGGGTGGAAGGCCGCTTGAGCCACGTGTTGCACACCGCCGCCGGTGTGGTGGCCCCCGTTGCGGCCGAACACGCAGCCGGGGACGTCCCCGGAGTCGGGCGCACCGCCATCGTGGGTGTGGGGCGCAAGGGCGCTCAGGTCCCGGTGGCCGTGTGCGAAACCCAACCTGCGTCACGTTCCGTGGGTCTGGCCCGGCCGGCGTTGGCCGCCAAGGTGCGCGCCGCCGTCGTTGAAGCCACCGGACTGGATCTGGCTGCCGTGCTGGTGCTCAAGGCCCACCCCACGGATGTGCGTCACAACTCCAAGATTGACCGAACCCTGCTCGCCGAATGGGCCGAAAGTGCCCTTGGCGGGGGAAAGATCAAGAACCCATGAGCCACACCCCCACCACTCCCGCCAAGGCCCATGCCCCGCGCCGCGCCCACCGCGCCACGCCCGCTGACCTGGAGAACGTTTCCGAGTTGAGTGGCCAG
>NZ_JROX01000036.1:0-746 GCF_000800955.1 Kocuria sp. ZOR0020 | reverse complement strand
ACCAGCTCGCCGGCACCGCCGTCGACCTCCACATCCGACTGATCCACTCCACCGTCGCCCGACCCCAGGGACGGGGCAAGATCGAGCGGTTCTTCGGCACGATCAACACCGAGCTACTCGCCACCCTGCCCGGACACATCACCGAAGGGCACCCCTGGCCGACACCGAAACTGTCCCTGGCCGCCCTCGATAGCGCCCTGGAGGCGTTCGTGGCCACCTACAACGACCGCACGCACAGCGAGCTCGGAACCTCCCCG
Source organism: Kocuria sp. ZOR0020 (assembly GCF_000800955.1). Classification (NCBI taxonomy): domain Bacteria; kingdom Bacillati; phylum Actinomycetota; class Actinomycetes; order Micrococcales; family Micrococcaceae; genus Kocuria; species Kocuria sp. ZOR0020. Next base: position 489 of record NZ_JROX01000036.1, on the reverse strand, counting down.
CGCAGCGCGTGGATCGCCGATGGCTGGCTGCCCCGAATGCCCGAGAGCCTGGAAGACCTCGACAGACTGCTGTTGACCGTCGCCAAGACCCGCGTCGTGCGCCGCGATGGCATCCGCTTCCAGGGCCTGCGCTACGTCTCGCCAACTCTGGCCGGCTACGTCGGACGCTCGGTCGTGATCCGCTACGACCCCCGCGACATCACCGAGATCCGCGTCTTCGATCACGACGAACTCGTCTGCAAGGCCGTCAACCAAGAGCACCACGACCAGAAGGTCAGCCTCAAGGAGATCCAGGCCGCGCGCAACGCCCGCCGCCGGGCGCTGCGAGCCGGCATCAACGAACGCATCGCCCTCGTGGCCGCACCTACCGAGACGCCACGGATCACCGAAGCACCGGCTCCGGCGCCGAGGTCGGCGTTGAAGATCTACAAGGAGGACCTCAGGTGAGCCAGCGCTTCATCGTCACCAAGGAGCACCGCCGCTTCACCG